>DATKAU010000180.1:0-4186 GCA_035514655.1 Anaerolineales bacterium | reverse complement strand
TACATCAACGGCAGGTGGGTCAAGGGAAAGTACACATTTCAGACTATTAACCCAGCCAATGAAGAACTTGTGGCAGACATCGCACAAGCTGAACTCTCTGACATTGATGCAGCCGTGGATGCCGCGAAGCAGGCATTCGATTCGTGGCGCCTTACTCCCGCCCCTCTTCGTGGTGAATTCCTCTTCAAAGTAGGCGATATTCTCAAGCAGAAAAAAGAGGAACTCGCACAGCTCCTCACCCGCGACATGGGCAAGGTGATTGCCGAGGCGCGCGGCGACGTGCAGGAAGCCATCGACATGGCGTATTTCATGGGAGGCGAGGGACGCCGCCTGCTCGGGTACACCGCACCCGTGGAAATGCCCAACAAGTTCGGCATGGCAGTCCGTGACCCGGCTGGGATCGTCGGGCTGATCACTCCCTGGAATTTCCCTATCGCAGTTCCTTCATGGAAGATATTCCCCGCATTGATAGCTGGCAACACAATCATCTGGAAACCGTCACCCGAAACACCTGCGATCTCCGCCGCATTTGTGAAAGTTTTCGAAGAGGCGGGGATTCCGCCCGGCGTGTTCAACCTGCTCATGGCTCCCGGCGCAGAAGTGGCGAAGGCGCTCGTCAGCCATCCTGATGTGCGCGTGCTTTCATTCACCGGCTCAACCACAACGGGACGCGCCATTGCAGAAGCCGCCGGTAAACTCAATAAAAAATTATCACTCGAAATGGGCGGTAAGAATGCCATCATCGTCATGGACGATGCCAAATTGGAATTGGTCGTGGATGCCAGCCTATGGGCGGCGTTTGGCACAACGGGGCAACGGTGTACTGCAGCCAGCCGCTTGATTGTCCAAAAAGGAATCGCTGGAAAACTCAAGGAAGCGTTGAGCGAACGCGCGAAGAAACTCAAACTCGGCGACGGGCTCGACCCGAAGGTTGAAGTCGGACCGGTCATCAATAAGATCGCACTCGAAAGAATCCACAATTACGTCCAACTCGGACAAAAAGAAGGCGCGCGGGCTTTGGTCGGCGCGTCGGTGGTGGATGTGGGAGGAAAAGGCTTCTTCTACGCACCCACCCTGTTTGACGGAGTCAAGCCCGGGTCCACGCTGGAGGCGGAGGAGATCTTCGGTCCGGTTCTATCGATCATCGAAGTGGAATCGCTCGAAGAGGCGATCGAAGTCAATAATCGATCCAAATATGGATTATCGACTTCGATTTTCACACAGGATGTCAACCGTGCATTTACCGCCATGCGTGACATCTTCACCGGGCTGGTGTATATCAACCACGGCACCACCGGCGCGGAGATTCAATTCCCGTTCGGCGGCGTACGCGGCACCGGCAATGGACACCGCGAAGCCGGGCAGGCTGCCCTCGAGGTGTTCACCGAATGGAAATCGATTTATGTGGATTATTCAGGCAAATTGCAACGAGCGCAGATTGATAACAGAGAGGAATAGAGATTAGAGAACAGGCTCAAGTCTCCGAGAAACATGAATGACTCAACTCTCAATTGGGAAGCTTCGTTTGCAATTGCTCTGGCTCTCAAGCGCAAGTACCCCGATGCCAACATCGAAGAGGTGACGTTGAAACAAATCTACGATTGGACTCTGCAACTGCCCGAATTCGACGACGACCCGTCGCTTGCCAACGACGACATTTTGTACGCAATCTATCAAGACTGGTTCGAGGAGCACATCCATGGACAATGAACGATTAAGTTTGCCCCAGTACGACATCCCGCAGGACATGCAGAACCTGGTCGCGGTGACCACGCTCGACAGGCTGTACAACTGGGGACGCCGTTCGTCGGTGTGGCCCCTCATGTTCGGCCTTGCATGCTGCGCCATCGAGATGATCGCCGCGCAGACTGCACGCTACGACATGGCACGCTTCGGCATGGAGGTCATGCGCCCTACACCACGCCAGGCAGACATGCTGCTTGTATCCGGCACGGTGACCAAGAAGATGGTGCCCGCCATCATCCGCCTGTATAACCAGATGCCCGAGCCGAAATATGTGGTGGCGATGGGCGCGTGCGCCTCGGGCGGCGGTCCCTTCAAGGAGGGCTATAACGTTGTCGCGGGCATCGATAAATTCATTCCTGTGGACGTGTACATTCCCGGCTGCCCTCCAACTCCGCAGGCCCTCATCGCCGGGATGATCAAGTTGCAGGAAAAAATCGACAAGCAGAATTTGAGAAAGAACCGCTGGTACGATGGCAAAAAGCAAGATGCCAACTACGTCCCGGTTCCCATTCTCGGACCCGACCTGATCGACCCGCGCCGTAACGCGGAGATCAAAGCCGCCGCGGCTGCCGCGCAAGCTGTTCCACAGCAGGAGGGATGATATGACCGCTAACGCGCCTGCCCCCGCTTCCCCCATAACCATTGATCTTGCCGCGCGGTTCCCCGGCGTGGTCACTCCCGACGCGCGCCCGGGCTTTAGCGGCTTCATCGTCGAAAAAGACTCGCTAATCGAAGTCGCTACTGCTGTCCGCGATGAGTTCGGCTTCGATCTGATGACTGCCGTCACAGGCGTGGATTACGCCCCTGACAAAATGGAGGTGGTCTACCACGCCTATCGCACCACCGGCGGCCCCGGCCTTGTGTTCAAAGTGCAAGTCCCGCGCGTGGATCCGGTCGAAGTCCCGTCGCTAGTTCACCTCTGGCCCGGTGTGGACTTGCAGGAACGCGAAGCCTGGGATTTGATGGGCATCAAGTTCACAGGTCACCCTGATTTACGCCGCATCCTCATGTGGGAGGGCTTCGAAGGTTACCCGCTTCGCAAGGACTGGAAAGAGGGATTCTACGAAGAAGACACCAAGCCCTTCAAGAGCCGCTGGCCCGATGGGCAATTCTATATGGCGGAAGACAAGAATCCATTCAAGGATAACCTGACCTTTCCGCAAAACTTCGATCCCGAAAAATGGATTCCCGAAGGCGACGCGTTGCTCTACGGTGCACTTGCCCGCTACACGGTGAAAAACGAGGGCGGGTTGAGCACGGACCGCATCGTGATCAACATGGGACCGCACCACCCCTCCACACACGGCGTCTTCCGCGCAGTGATGACTCTCGACGGCGAAACGATTGTCGGTCTGAAACCCGTGCTCGGATATTTGCATCGCAACCACGACAAGATCGGTGAACGCAATACCTATATACAAAACATGCCGTTCACAGACCGCCTCGATTACTTCAACTCGATGACCAATAACTTCGGTTATGCCATCACGGTTGAAAAACTGATGAAAATTCCCGTTGCCGAACGCGCGGAATACATCCGTGTAATCGTCTCTGAGTTGAGCCGCATCCAGAACCACCTTGTCTTCATCGGCACATTGCTCAACGACCTCGGTGCGATGTACACGCCTTCGCTGTATGCGTTTGAGGAGCGCGAACTCATCCTCGACATCTTCGAAGCCATCTCCGGCGCGCGCATGATGTGCAACTATTTCCGCTTTGGCGGCGTGGTGCGCGATATTCCTGATGATGTGATGCAAAAAATCAAAGACCTGGTGGATGATCGACTCGAAGGCAAAACCGACGAACTTGACCGCATGTTGACCGAAAACGAAGTGCTGGTCTCGCGCATGAAGGACGTGCGGATGATCAATGCCGAGGACGCGATTGCGTATTCGGTGACGGGTCCCGTTCTGCGGGCGGCAGGCGTGCCGTATGATATCCGCCGCGCCGACCCGTACGGAATCTATGACCGCTTCGAATTCGATGTGGCTGTCCGCCACAACGGCGACCTGATGGACAACTACTTGATCCGCATCGACGAGATCCGGCAGAGTCTGCGGATTTTGAGACAAGCCATCAAGCAAATTCCTCAGGGACCGATCAACTCACAGAAGCCGGTATACCAGGTCCGGGTCCCGGCAGGCGAGGCGTATGGTCGCATCGAGTCCCCGAAGGGCGAGTTGGGATATTACGTTGTCTCGAATGGCAAGCCCAACCCCTGGCGCTATCACGTGCGGCCCGCATCCTTCGTCAACGTCACCGCGCTCGAGAAAATCTGCCTCGGCACAAAAATCGCGGATTTCGTCGTCCTGCTCGCCATGTTCGACATGGTGATGGGCGAATGTGACCGGTAGAGGAGACGATATGTACGGATTAGGCATTCTCAAAGGCTTGAAAGTAACGTGGGATCGTTTCTGGGAAACGTACACGGAGGATTTCG
>DATKAU010000179.1:0-3638 GCA_035514655.1 Anaerolineales bacterium | reverse complement strand
GCAGGTGTGGTTGCCGTACCGGCCTACCCGCCGCGGCTCAACCGCCCGGTACCACGCATTCAGTCGATAGTGGCAGATTCACAGGCGAAGTTTGCCCTCACCACATCGACCATCCTGCACAACATCGAAAAGCGATTCGAGCACGCGCCCGATCTCGCCGCGCTCCACTGGCTGGACACCGATCAGGTGCCCGCTGGGATCGAAGCAGATTGGCGTCACCCGGCTATTTCGGCGGATACTCTTGCATTCCTTCAATACACATCCGGCTCGACGAGCCAGCCCAAGGGTGTGACGCTTAGTCATGGAAACCTGATGCACAACCTCGAAGCCATCAAGCGCGGCTTCCGGGTCGACTCAAGTGACGTGGGTGTATTTTGGCTGCCGAGCTATCACGACATGGGCTTGATAGGCGGCATCCTCGAAGCGACGTATACCTCCGCCGTATCCACGTTGATGTCGCCGGTCTCGTTTCTGCAACGACCGTTCCGCTGGCTCGAAGCGATCAGCAAATACAAGGCAACAACCAGCGGCGCGCCAAACTTTGCCTACGATCTCTGTGTGGACAAAATCACCCCCGAACAGATCGAAACCCTGGACTTGAGTTCGTGGTCGCTCGCGTTTTGCGGGGCTGAACCGATCCGCCCCGAGACGTTGGAACGCTTCGCGCGGACCTTCGAACCGGCCGGTTTTCGAAAAAGTTCCTTCTACCCGTGCTTCGGCATGGCGGAGAGTACGTTGATTGTGTCCGGTGGTGATGGTCCGGCGGAACCGCGCACGTTGACGATCGACCGCAAATCCCTCGAACACGACCGCGTGGTCCTTTCCTCCTCCGATGATGCAAACTCACTGACCATGGTCAGCTGCGGTAAATCGATCATCGACCAGAAGATTGTAATTGTCAACCCTGCCACATTGAATCATTGCGAGGAAAACGAAGTGGGTGAAATCTGGGTTTCCGGTCCCAGCGTGGCAAAGGGCTATTGGGGCCTGGAGGAGGAAACCCAAAAAACGTTCGGCATATATATCGCCGACACAGGTGAAGGTCCCTTCATGCGGACGGGCGATTTGGGTTTTCTGCAAAACGGCGAACTCTTCATCACAGGCCGCTTGAAGGATCTAATCATTATTAATGGAAGCAACCATTATCCTCAGGATATCGAGTTGACGGTGGAGTCGAGTCACTCTGCCTTGCAGGTGAGTGGTGGAGCGGCATTCTCAGTGACCGAAAATGGAAAAGAACAACTTGTCATTGTCCAGGAGGTCACCCGTCAGGGACGGCAGGCTGACATCTCTGGAGTGACCTCCGCGATCCGACAGGCGGTTTCTGAAAAGCATGGCCTGCAAGTCTTTGCGATCGTGTTAGTCAAACCGATGAGCATCCCAAAAACCTCGAGCGGAAAAATCCAACGCCGCGCTACGCGCGCTGAATTTTTGGATGGCAAATTGGAGGTGGTTGGCGAGTGGCGAAGTAAAGCTACAAATGTGCAAATTGAGAAAGACGCAAAGGCACAAATGGGTAAACCAGAAGCTGGGCAAGAGGGCAGAGCGGGAGTTTCGTCTCAAGGCATCCAATCCTGGCTCGTCGCACGCATCGCATCCATGCTCGAAGTGGATTCGTCTTCCATTGATCCGCGCCAGCCATTCACCTATTACGGCTTGGGCTCGGTGCAGGCCGTCAGCCTCACCGGCGACCTTGAAGTGTTCCTCAATCGAAAACTATCTCCCACATTGGCGTGGGATTATCCGACGATCGAGTCGTTATCCAATTTTCTTGCCAATGAACCTCAACCCGTGAAAATTTCGACGCCTGCAATTTCTCAACCAATGTTCAATAACATCAACGAGCCGGTTGCAATCATCGGGTTAAGCTGCCGCTTCCCGCAGGCGGACAGTCCGCAGGCATTCTGGAAGCTGCTCCGTAACGGCGTGGATGCCATCACCGAGGTTCCGTCGGACCGTTGGGATGTGGATGCGTTCCACTCCGAGAATCCCGACCCCGGGAAAATCACGACGCGATTCGGCGCCTTCCTCGATAATGTGGACCAGTTCGATCCGCACTTCTTCGGGATCTCTCCGCGCGAAGCCGCGCGCATGGACCCGCAGCAGCGCCTCCTCCTCGAAGTGAGCTGGGAGGCTCTCGAAAACGCGTTCATCCCGCCCCACGCGCTGGCAGGGACTCGCACAGGTGTATTCGTCGGCATCAGCAGTTACGATTATTCGCGCCTGCAGTTCAATGATCCGGAAATGATCGACGCATACGCCGGGACAGGCAACGCGCACAGCATTGCCGCAAACCGGCTTTCGTATGTGTTTGATCTTCGTGGACCCAGCATGGCGGTGGACACGGCTTGTTCGTCCTCGCTCGTGTCAGTGCATCTTGCATGTCAGAGTCTGCGGAGCGGCGAATCCGACGTCGCTTTGGCGGGAGGCGTGAACTTAATCCTGACTCCGGAATTGACGATCACATTTTCGCAGGCGCGCATGCTCGCCCCCGATGGGCACTGCAAAACCTTCGATGCCGGCGCGGACGGTTACGTACGCGGCGAGGGATGCGGCATGGTGGTCTTGAAACGCCTGTCGGATGCGATGCGAGACGGCGACAACATCCTTGCGTTAATCCGCGGCTCGGCAGTGAACCAGGACGGACGCAGCAACGGACTCACCGCGCCGAACGGCCCTGCGCAACAGGATGTCATTCGAACCGCATTGAAACAGGCACAGGTGGCACCAAAGCAAATCAGTTATATCGAGGCACACGGAACAGGCACGCCGCTCGGCGACCCGATCGAGATGACATCATTACACGCCGTGCTCGGTGATGAATCAAACCAACGCGTGATCGTCGGTTCGGTCAAAACGAACATCGGGCATCTTGAGTCCGCGGCGGGAATTGCGGGACTGATAAAGGTCGTCCTCGCAATGCAGAACGAGTCCATCCCACCGCACCTTCATTTAAAAGAAATCAACCCGTATCTTTCCCTTGACGGTTCGCGCATCGAGATTGGGACCTACCTGCGGCCGTGGAAACGGCGCGAGGAACCGCGTTTCGCCGGGATAAGCTCGTTCGGGTTCGGCGGCACGAACGCCCACATCGTCCTTTCCGATGCGCCGCGCGTCCCTGTCAACCAACAATCGGACGGCGTCGAGCGCTCGCGCCATATGTTGACATTATCCGCACGAAACGGCACCGCGCTGTTCGATCTCGCCGGGCGGATCCGTACGGCACTCGATTCTGCAAGTCAGCCTCTCTCGGATATCGCTTACACGGCAAATACAACCCGCTCACATTTCGAGCATCGTCTTGCGATTCAAGCTGGTTCAAAAGATGAATTGCTCAAAGGATTGGATGTTTTCCTTGCCAACACAGCCTCGCCCTCGGTTGCAACAGGTCAGACAAAGCCGGGCGCGCAGCCGAAAGTTGCCTTCCTGTTCACCGGTCAGGGTTCGCAATACGCCGGTATGGGGAGACAGTTGTATGAAACCCAGCCTGCCTTTCGTTCGACTCTTAATGAATCTGCGATGATTCTCGATTCGATATTGGATCGTCCGCTTCTTGAAATCATTTTTTCCGACCGGGAAGATTCAACGATCCACCAGACTACATACACCCAGCCCGCCCTCTTCGCATTTGAATACGC
>DATKAU010000178.1:0-6490 GCA_035514655.1 Anaerolineales bacterium | reverse complement strand
CGGGTCAGCCTGGTACGCCTTCGAGACATTATCGCGTCGCTGAGAGATGGTCAACCCCACCTGCGACCTCGTCTCACGAACCTTTGTTAATGCACCCGGCGCATAATCCCACCCCATCTCGTACGAAAGCGGTTTTGCGACAAGAGCCACCTGGTTGTACCCTCTCTCGCGCAATCGCTCCCTGCCCAGCGGAGCGGGGACGATCATCCCTGCCTCCCATCGGAGAGATCGAACAAATTCCGCCATGTGGATCGCGATGGAATCCGCCAGGCCGATATTGCGGCGATACTTGATTGTATGGAGGGCATTCTGGACAGGCGAATCAAAAACCGCCCACGAACGCATCAATCGATACGCGGGCGGATTCGCTTTGCACTTTTCACACAAATCAACTCCCCTGGTGGGGATCCCGCAGGTTTCACAAAAGGGCTTCCTGATGATCTGGACGCGCTTCTGGCATTCCGGGCACCAGCGTGAGCCGGCTCTGCCGCACCCTCCGCATGCCGGCGGGAATACCAGATCCAGCGCGTTCCAGGTCAATCGATGGATACGATACGACCAGGGAATTCTGCTCACGTGAGGGTTTGATGAAATTAAAGTGCGGTCATAATTTGAAGCGCTGCGGGCGTGAGGATGATGATCATGATGGACGGGAAGATTAATAGCGCCATCGGGATGATCATTTTCACCGGCGCCTTGTGTGCCTGTTCCTCCGCTCGTTGGCGTCGTTTGACGCGCATCTGATCGGATTGTATGCGCAATACCTTTGCCAGGCTTACACCCAGCTGTTCACTTTGGATGATGGCGGCAACAAAACTGGTCATCTCAGGGATTCCAAGGCGTTCCGCCATATCCTTCAACGCATCGCGGCGCACCTTTCCCAACTGCACTTCGCGAATCATGCGGGCAAATGCGAGTGAAAGTTCGTTCTCCCATTTCTCACTGACCTTTGCCAATGACGCCTCAAAGCCCAGGCCCGCCTCCACACAGATCGTCAACAAGTCCAACGCGTCGGGCATGGCTTTGCGAACTTCCGTCTGGCGGCGGGTGATGTGTCTGGATAACATCAGGTGCGGGAGGAAAAAACCACCGAAGGTGGCGCCGCCGATGTAGAGAAAACTATCCGTAGAACTTGCAGGCGGTGCAAGGGCGACCATGGTAATCATAAATCCGCCGAGCACGACGGCGAGGATGAGTCGAATGGCAAGGAAGGTCGGCGCGTCCACAGGCCAGGGATTGCCCGCAAGCTCGAGGCGGCGGGCAGTGTCTTGAATCGCTTTCTGCGGGGTAAACCGTGCGGAGAACTCACCAACACGCCTGATTATTGGAATGAACACGCGCTGGCTAATCGGCTGGGATAATTCAATCTCCTCGAGCGATGCCACATCACCGCGCTGGATAAACTCCGCCAGGCGCGCCTGCAGGGGATCGTCCTCCTCGCCCTGCGTATTCTGTCTCAAACTGAAGATCATGATGGCGATTGCCGCCACCAACACAATCACGCCGAATATGATTAATCCCATGTCACACCTCGATATCTGCGATCTTCATCATGACGAAATAACCGAGCGCGATCATCGTAACAATGGAAACCACCGCAATAATTCCGCATAACGGCTGGGGGACACCGGGATTTTCAGCGAAGAAAGTGCCGATATATTCAGGGCTGACGAACCACAAGGCAAGGCTGAGAAAGACCGGGATCAACGACAACACGATACCCGAGGTGCGGACAGTCGCCGTCAACACCCTGATCTCACCCTTGATGCGTACCCGCTCGCGGATCGTGAAAGAGATCGTGTCCAATATTTCAGAGAGGTTGCCGCCTACCTCCCTCTGCACGTTGATCGCGGTGATCACGAAATCCAGATCATCGCTGGGGATGCGGCGCAACAGGTTTTCCATCGCTTTTTCCATTGGGATGCCTATTTGCATTTCCTGCACCAGCCGTCGGAATTCATCAGATATCGGCGACGGCAGTTCGCGGCTGACCGCCTCCATGGCCTGCATTGTGGAATAACCGGCACGCAGGCCATTCACCATCAGGTTGAGCATATCGGACAATTGATCGTTAAATTTGTGAAGCCGGACAGTTTGTTGCCGTTTCACATAAAACCGGGGAATGAAGAAGCCGATGATCCCGCCGATCAAGGCGGAGATCCAGATTGGCTGCAACAGAAAGGCCGCGAAAGCAGTCACAAGCGCGGATATGAAAATGAGCGCGTAATATTCTGCAACTTTTAATTTCAGATCGGCACGCGCCAACTCGCGCGCGATTCGATCCCCAAGGGAGGATCGAGATACCCTTCGATTTAACCAATCTGTGAACTGGGTGCGTCGCGCGGCCTGGTCGGCTGCTGGTTGTTCCTCTTCAAGGTAACGCCCCAATCTCTCCTCGACCAGAGACTGTTCGCTCGAAACAGCCACCACCGCGCCGACAATCAACAACAGTAGAAGAATGACACCCCCGCCAATCAAGAGTATGGGAGTCATTGCATATTAACCTTGTTCTTCATCAATAGCGCCGCCGCTCACCAATCCCGAAAATGGACGGGGGCAGATTGATGCCGGAGGCTTCGATCTTTTCCATAAACTTCGGGCGTAAACCGGTCGGTCGCAGCCGGCCGACGATCTGTCCATTGTCTATGCCGGTCTGCTCGAACACGAAAATGTCGGTCATCGTAATCACTTCGCCTTCCATGCCGCTGACCTCAGTGATGTTTGTTATCTTGCGGGTGCCGTCGCGCATGCGTTCCTGATGAACGATCAAATCGATGGCTGACGACACCTGTTCGCGGATCGCCCGCGATGGAAGATCCATGCCCGCCATGAGGGTCATCGTCTCGAGACGTGACAGGGTATCGCGCGGGCTGTTCGAGTGAAGCGTGGTCATGGAACCGTCGTGACCGGTGTTCATCGCCTGCAGCATGTCCAGCGCCGCCTCATCGCGGATTTCTCCCACGATGATCCGCTCCGGGCGCATACGCAAGGCGTTGATGACCAGCTGCCGGATGGTAATTTCACCGCGTCCTTCGATATTGGGCGGGCGCGATTCCAATGTCACAACATGTTCCTGGCGCAGCTGCAATTCAGCAGCGTTTTCGATGGTAAGGATGCGCTCATCGCCGGGGATGAAGCCGGAAAGCACATTCAACAATGTAGTCTTTCCTGAACCCGTACCGCCGGATATCACGATATTGAGCCGGGATTCCACGCAGGCTTTAAGGAACTGTACACCTTCCGGTGTAAGTGAACCAAATTGGATCAACTGCTCCACCGTGATCGGGTTGCGCGAAAATTTACGAATGGTCAGTACGGGACCCACGAGTGAAATCGGCGGAATGACAGCATTAACACGGGACCCATCAGGGAGACGGGCATCCACATAGGGGCTGGATTCGTCGATTCGGCGCCCGAGAGGAGCCACAATACGATCGATAATCCTCATCACGTGATCGTTGTTTTCAAAGGTCACTGGCACGCGATGCACCTTGCCCTTACGTTCGATGTAGAGATTCTTTGCACCGTTCACCATGATTTCAGTAATGGTGTCATCTTCAAGAAGAGTCTGCAAGGGACCAAACCCGAGGATCTCCGCCGCAATCTGCTCAAACAGACGGGCGCGTTCAGGCCGCGAGAGGACGATGTTCTCCTCCGCCAAAATTTGCTCGTATAAATCCTGAATGGTTTTGCGAACCTCTTCAGTCCGGGTAATATCCATGGATGGATCAAGCTCGGAAAGCAATTTGTTTTGAACGCGGGTTTTGAGATCGAAATATGAACCTGCCTGCGGAGAAGTGATCGGGGCGTTTACACGTCGCGCTTGCAACGATGACAGGCGTGATCCATCTCCTCCCGCACTTCCGCCTTGATTGCCCGATGGCTGGCCGGACGAGCCCCCCTGCCCCTGTTCGATTCGTTTTAGAAGAGACATTTCGTTTACCTATTATACTGAAGACTAACGCCTGCTGACACGAGCCGCTTCATCACTGGACTCGAGGGCTGTCACCTTAGCCCTGACGCTCTCTGCCAGCGAAAATATTCCTCGCGCTGCGGGTTGATTTTTTCCGTCGAGTACGAACGGCACACCTCGGTTGATTGCCTTGGTCGCCACCTGCTCATCAAGTGGGATCACCAAAGCGACCTCCTGCTTAAGATTTTCAGCCACGCGCTCCGGTGTGATATTTACGCGTTTGTCGAACCGGTTCATGACGAAAAGGATCCTGTCTCTTTCGACACCCATCGTCTGAAGAAGATCGAGAAACAGCCGGCAATTCTTGATAGATGGAATATCCTGAGTGGTGACAAGGATGATCAAATCGCTGATATCTATGGCGGAAAGGGTGGCGTCCGTCAGATACGCCGATGTATCCACCACCACGTAGGAATACATCTGTCGCAGATATTCCAGCACCCTCGAAAATTGCGCGCTGGAAACCTTTTCAGCGTATTCGGGTCGGTTGGGGGCGGCGAGAATGTGCAACCCAGACGCGGCATGCTTTAACATCACCTCTTCGACAATTTCGGGGTCAAGCTCCTCCGCGCGCGGGGTGAGATCGGCAAGGGTGTTCTTTCCCTGCTCGTTGACGAACACGGCAACATCCCCGAATTGCAGATTGCCATCCACGAGAACTGTACGCGTATCGTCGTTATTAAGGGTCAAGGCTAGGTTGACGGCGATCGTCGTGCAGCCAACACCGCCTTTGGGGCTGTACACCGTGACAATCTTTCCCTTCGGCGCGCCCAGTCCAAACGCAACACCCATGCTCCCCATAATAGGTGCGGGCGGGACGTAGGCTGCCTTTGCCCGCTCGGTTTGTGCCATACTCCCGGCTCGACGAATTGCGGAGATTAATTCGTCTCCCATGGGGGGTTTGGTCAGGAAATCCCGGGCTCCGGCAAGCATCGCCCTCCGCATATAATTCTGGTCGCTCTGGACAGAAAGGATAATAACCTGCACGGCGGGTTGTTTCGCACGGATGGCTTCGGTGGCGGTAATACCATCCATGTCCGGCATGTTGATATCCATCAGCACAACATCCGGGTTGAGTTCCTCCACGATCTGGATGCCTTCCTTTCCGGTTCGCGCCACGCCCACTACATCCACATCCGATTCAAATTGCAGAAGCTTTCGGACATTTTCGCGTGTCTCGGATACATCGTCCACAATCACGACTCGTATTTTGTCACCTTCAGCCATATTAGATAAAACCTCTATCCATATCGTTCACTGTTGCGGCTGAACGCTCAAATTGTCATTGGGCAGGTTGGGCGGGAGCAGAATATCGATCCGCGGAACCGTCCCGTAGGGAAGTTTGGATGGCAGAGAAATATTGTATTGCGTGAGCAGGCTGGTAAGGGTCGCGGACTGTGCATCGAAGCGCGAGGAATCGTTGGGGTTGCGCAAGGTCATGGTCAAGATCGCGCCGCTGTACACGAAGTAATTCAAGGATATGGAATCCTGCGGGTTTACCATCAGAGTGATGATATCGGGTGACGCCTGTTGCTGGGCTTGCGACGGAGAGGGCGTGGCATTTGGGTCGGCGGAGGGAGCGGACAGGGCAAAATTCCCGAGTTTCATTACTACTACATCCTGCAAAATCATCTGGCAGACAAGGCGCGGACGCTGTGCCTCGGAGGGGATTGCATAAAAAGGTTGTTGCAGAGTCGGGTCCAGTTCGACACGTCCCTGAGTCGATGTCTCACCGCCCGAGACAGCGGCGGCAGACAGAACAGGTAAAGCCTCGGGTGGGAAGCCGGTACCAGTGACAACCGAGGTCAGGTTGGGGAGAACTGTTTGAAAGGCAGGATCCAATTCAACGAAAAGGAGGCAGGTATTGACATTCACATGCGCGCCGTCATTGATGCCGTACGCAACAGTGGAAAGACGGTTGGTTGGAATCGAGGCAGCTACCATGCCGGAGGGAATTTGAACCGCCCACGCCGGGCCAGAGATCTCGACGGGACCTGTGCCGACCATTGATGACGTGATGACCACTCCCTGCTCGAGAGTAAAGCGCGCAGTCTGCCCGATCAGATTATTCTCCTCACCCACGGTGAATTCAACCTCGGCGACATTCTCAGGCGGTATCGACAATTTGCCGAGCATATCGGCAGTGATCTCCGTGCCTTGTGGAATGTTCTGGGCGGCATAATAAATTTCAGTGAAGGTGGCCGGGGTGGCTTGGGTTGTTTGAGGGGCAAATTGGGTCAGGACCAGCACGAGCAACGCCAGACCCACAATCACAATTAACACTAGGAAGATAAGTAATCGTCCGCGACGCATAGAGTAGTTCTCCTCTCTTGGCTTCTCTGCCTTAAAAATGGCTGAGTTGGTACTCAAATATTATACAGCATAAACCATATCGAATAATGTTAAATTAGTAAAAAAGTAGGACTCCGTCCTTCGACAGAGTCCTGATTAAGAGGCGGAAAAGCCGGGTTACGGGAGCGAGCTGTTGATGGTGCTGAAGGTATTGCCGATCTTGGG
>DATKAU010000177.1:0-5226 GCA_035514655.1 Anaerolineales bacterium | reverse complement strand
CCCGCCCATGCCAAAACCGATCGGTTGAAGGAATTGCGGGGCAAGCGTATTAATGCCGAACGTGAAGAAGAACAGCAGTGTCGCCACGGCTGTGACAAATCGAAACGCGGGATACGATCGCGGCAAGGGCGGGTTGAGTCCCACCATTTTGCGCGTCAGTGTGAAATTACGAGGTGCGCGCCGCTTCGGCAGTTTGCGGAGAAACGTCCGGGCGGCGCGAAGATCGTCCAAAACAGAATCAAGCGCGGGGTCGTTCTTGAGGCGCGCCTCCAGGCGCGCTGAATCAGACGGGTTGAGTTCTCCGTCCAGATAGGCAGAAAGAAGTTCGAGATCGCGTTGGTTAATCATGCGGCTCTTCCTTCTTCCAGACGATAAGATGCAGGCAAAAGTTCCGAGAAGCCCTGCAAACATTCCCGCAAGCGCAGGCGGGCGCGGGCGAGGCGACTCTTGATTGTCCCCAGCGGAACACGCACAGAGGCGGCGACTTCGGTGTAATCCATGCCCTGGATATCCGCCATCACCACGACCGTTTTGAATTCGAGCGGCAGGTTATCGAGGCAGTGCTGGATGGCATGCTCGACCTCGTCAGCTTCGGCTTCTTGATCAGGAGTCATGCCCGGGTCAGCAAGCCACCGGGGAGAGTCCATTTCCTCACCGTCTCCAGTGTCGGGTTCGAGGGGGGTTGTCGGTCTGCGTTTCCGGCGGCGCAGTTCGTCGTAACAGACATTGGTCACGGTGCGCATGAGCCACGCCTTGAACGATCCACCGCGAAAGGACGAGATGCTCTTGAATGCAGAGATGAACGCATCCTGCGTTGCATCCGCGGCTTGATCATCGTCGCCAAGGATGCGGAGTGCGGTGTTGAACACGCTGTCCTGATAATGAAGGACGAGTGTATTAAAGGCGTCTAAACTGCCGTTTTGTGCATCGGTGATTAGGGCTTGTTCGTTCATTGGGAGTATTTTATCACTGTGCGTAAGATTACCGTGATGTAGGGGCGGACCTACGTGTCCGCCTTAATTATGATTCAAAACAAAATAAATCCCGCGCCAAATCATCATCCCCAGTGCGGACGTTCCCCCAAAGGCAACCATGAAGATTGGCACGATATCTGTCAGAAGAATAAGGCTGCGCGCAGCCACCGCCAGCGGCGCGACAATGAGCATCACAAGGGGCACACGCCAGAGTTGTTTCAGGTTGGAGGTGATTTCCGGCTGGAAGAGTCCAAGCCGGGGAGCGATCAGGAACCAGGCAACAATCAGCGGGATAAAAATTGCAAGAAATCGCGGGAGGAAAGAGAGATCCGTTTCACCGTGAGTGGCAAAGCCGATGATCGTGATCACGGCTAGGGCGAGGGCATCGCCGAGGATGAGAATATTTTTCATATGAACATGTAGGGGCGAGGCGGTGTCCTGACTGGCGAAGCCGTGTCGAAGGATCATCTCGCCCTTTTGGGAAGGGAAAACCCGCCCTTACAAATTATTCTTCCTTCCGCAGCGCGGGGAACAACAACACTTCGCGTATGGAATGTTTATCGAGCAGCAACATCGCCAGACGGTCTACACCCATGCCGAAGCCGCCGTTGGGAGGCATGCCGTAGCGCATGGCACGCAGGTAATCCTCGTCGAGCGGGTGCTTCTCGGCATCATCGGCGGCGTAGTCGCGTCCCATTTCGAGGAAGCGCTGTTCCTGATCGAGCGGATCGTTCAACTCGGTGAAGGCGTTGCATAGTTCGAAACCTGCTGCATATCCTTCGAAGCGTTCCACAGTCAGCGTATCGCCCGGAATGGATTTCGCCAGCGGCGAAATGTCACGCGGGTAGTTGTAGAGGAACGTCGGTTGAATCAACGTCGGCTCGAGGAATTCACTGAGCAGATAATCGATCAATTTGCCGCGTGTCGCGTGCGGGTCCGGCGTTTTATTCGGGTGTTTTGCCTTGATGGCATTTAGTAAATCCGCGGCGGTTTTGTGTTCGGCAATTTCGATGCCGCTGGTTTGTTTGATTCCTTCGCGCATTTCGAGCCGCCTCCACGGAGGAGTTAAATCAATCTCATTGTCCTTATACCTGATCTTCAACGTGCCAAGCACCTTCTGTGCCGTATACGAGACCATTTGCTCGGTGAGTTCCATCACCTGCAAATAATCGGCGTATGCCCAGTAGAATTCCAATTGTGTGAATTCGGGATTGTGCTTGAAAGATACGCCTTCATTACGAAAGTCGCGCCCTATCTCGTAGACTTTTTCAAGATTGCCCACGAGCAGTCGCTTCAAGTACAGCTCGAACGAGATGCGCAGGTACATATCCTGTTCGAGTTCGTTGTGATGCGTTACAAACGGGCGCGCCGCCGCGCCGCCATATAATGGCTGGAGGATGGGGGTTTCCACTTCAAGGAAGCCTTTACCGTCCAGAAAATCTCGCAAAGCTTTGACGATCGCCGCCCGCTTGCGGAATATCTCGCGGACTTCGGGATTCACTGCCAGATCCGCATATCGCTGGCGGGCTCGCAATTCAGGGTGTTCAAGCGCGGCGTGGCGGACAACGGTGCCATCTTCGAGAGTTTCATCTTTTGCCGCGGGAAGAGGACTTACCGCCTTGGCAAGCAAATAAAAGTCGTGGACGTGAAGCGTCACTTCGCCGCTCTTGGTGCGGAACATCACTCCCTCGGCTTGTATAAAATCGCCGAGGTCGAACATCTTGTTGAAGAAATCCACGCGCTCCTTGCCAACCTCGTTGGCTCGAAAAAACAACTGGACTTTCCCAGCTCCGTCTTCGATATGCGCGAACGAGACCTTTCCCATCGCGCGCGTCGCGCGGATGCGCCCGGCAAGGATGGCTTTCACTTCTGCGCTGCTGCTTTCCTTCGATTCGAATTCGGCGATCGCCTCCGCGCTGAGGTGAGTCCGTTTGGCGCGTGTAGGGAACGGCTCCACGCCCTCGGCGCGGAGTTCCTCGAGTTTTTGCAGGCGGATTTTTTCAAGCGTGGTATAGTCAGTCATAAGTCCCGATCCTAACATCTCTGTGCAAAGAACGGAAGATTTGCAGGGTGTGAATAAAGAAAGCCCCACACGTCACCGACGCGCGGGGCTTTGGATCCGCAATTGTGAAACTACCCGACTTTCAGGATTTTCACATTGTACGTCCCGCCGGGGGTTTCCACCTTTACTGTGTCGCCGACCTTGTGATTGAGGACAGCTTTACCGACCGGCGATTCATTCGAGATCTTTCCCTCGCGCGGATTGGCTTCCGCGACGCCCACGATGGCGAACGTCTCGGGTTCGAAGTTGCCCTCCTTGATGGTCACCTTCGAACCGAGCTGCACCATGTCGCCCTTCTTTTTGCCATTATCATCGATGATCTTGGCAGTCGCGAGCAACAGGTCGAGTTCCTGGATGCGGCCTTCGACGAAAGCCTGCTCGTTCTTGGCGGCTTCATATTCTGCGTTCTCGATCAGTTCGCCCCCTTCCATGGCTTCGTGCAGACGGTTGGCGACTTCCAGCCGTTTGGCGGTTCGTAGATATTCCAACTCGTCCTGCAGTTTTTGGTACCCCTCTTTGGTTAAGAAATTGTTGGGCATCTTTACTTCCTGCTATAAGAATTTTGTCCCGCGGGGCGGGACAAAGCAAGGGAGAGCCGATAGATTGGTGTGTTTCCCGTAAAGCGGGGTTAATATATCACGATTCCAAAGTCAATTCAAGTACCTTGTAACCTGCCTGGCCAAATTGCAACATTCGGATTCCCTGCCGGTCTGACCAGTATTCCCGGATGGATTCCGCCGCCTTCGCAGGTGTGTCGAACCGCTCTCCCAGGGCGGGGAATTGGGACTGGTAGGCGTGCACCGCTTCGATCCATCGCTCGAGGCTGGGTTCGGGTATCCTGTGGGTGGACTCCTTCATCCCAGCCGCCTTCGCGGGGAACTCCTCGGGCTTGTAGAACCAATACGGCACATCAACCACATAACGGAGCGGCTTGTGCAAAAGTTCCGCAGCCTCCCGCACGAGCACATGATCCACATGAGAACCGAGGGCGATCTGGCATAGGATTTGATCGTCAGGCTGGAGGCGGCTCGAGATCGCCTCTGCAATTTGGGCTGGGTAAGAGGCGTCCGCTTCGTGAGCCGGGACCGAAATTTCAGAGTACAACCAGTTCCCAGCGGAGTCTCTGCGATAAATACAATCCAAAAAGTCGAAATGCAGGGTCTTGGCGCCTACGATCGACGCGGCGCGCTCATCCTCCTTGCGCCTCTCACGCACGGTCTCCTCCGCGGAGGAAAAGCCCCAGACGCGGTGAAGTTCCTGCGCGAACATTGAATATTCACTCAACTGCGGGTTGCCGCACATGATCGTCCATATTTCGACAGGCACGCCGGAGACTGCCTGGTTGTGAATCCAACCACCCGCTGAAAAAACCGCATCGTCGAGGTGTGGGGAAAGGTAAATCCACCGCATGGCTTGATTTAACCATAAATCAAAGGTAATTTTGAGATGCGAGTGCAATTGATCTCCGCCCGTCTTTCCGTTACACTTTGCGGCGAGGAACCATGCCGGACCGAAGGAAATATCCACGTAAGAATTTGATGTCGTATTCGCAGGTATTCGAGTTATACGAGGGCAGGCTGATCGGCTACCTCGGCGACTTGAACGTGCTGGGGGCAATGGTGATCGGCGATCAGGCCATGGAGATCGATAAAAGGATGACGGTCTCGATTCAACTGCCTGAACTGCCTGACTCAACCGCTACACGGCTGGCGCTCCCAGCGCGCGTTGCCTGGTGCCAGCCCGACCTCAGCCCCGAGTATTTCAACATCGGGCTTGAATTCGAACTGGTGACCGATGTGCAAAAAGCGATTATCAAATCGGTGATGGAAAACTACGAGTTCCGCCGCGACGTTCCGAACTATCCCCCCCGCCCGGCTGAGTTGGGTTAAAATTTCAGCACGCCCGCCAGCCACACTACAACAACGGATGTGGCTGCCGTCAGAAACGTCCCCCAGATCATATCGACAACCGTGACCAGCAAGGACCAATCGCGCAGGGTGGCGAGATTGGTGAGATCATACGTTGCATACGTGACCAGGCCAAACAGCGTGCCTCGCATGATGACCTCGCGCACCGGCATCCCAATCCCAGGTGTAACAACGAAATACACCAGTACACCGACAAACAGCAGGTAGAAAATCAACGCCACTGGCAGGTTGGTTTTGTCCGCCATCAAATGCCCGATCTGCG
>DATKAU010000176.1:0-4956 GCA_035514655.1 Anaerolineales bacterium | reverse complement strand
TGAATCTATCGACCAGCCTGCCGGCAAAGGGGGATGTCACGATAACTGCAGCACCAAGGATCGCATTGAGAAAGCCAATCTGCTCGACGTTGATATTCCCGATCTCTGAAAAGTATATCGGCGTAAGCTGGCTGATTAAGTTGGATGCGGTGTCGCCAATGGCATCGGTCAGCCAGATCCATGTGATGATCCCACCTGCAAATAACATCGTGAATATGGCGCCGATCTGGGTTTTGAAACCTTCCAGTGTCGGTTTCTGCGCGTCTTTCCTTGCCGCGAAGTGCTCGGAAGTCGCCATCCATACGCGCAGCGTAGTTGCCGCGAAGTAGAACGCCAGTGCGACACCCATCATCAGTTTGAAGTTGAACCGGAATGCCAGGAGTCCCGCCAACGCGGGACCGATGACGGTCACCGTCATGTAGATGCTCGAGGTCAAACCAAAGACACGGCCCCGCTGGGTTTCGTCCGATTGCTCGGAGATGTACGCACCAAAGCTTGGACCCACAACGGAATTCGATATGTACTCGACGCTCAAGCCGAGCAGGACCCACTCCCAACTTGGAGCCAGCGCTATGATGAGATAGCCAAACACCGCGATCGAACTCCCCAGGGCGATCACGCGCAAACGCCCGATCGTATCTGAAAGCCAGCCGCCGAAGATCTGCAGAACCATCGGCACCAGCGATGCCAGCGTGAATACCAGGCCAATTTCCGAAACCTGTGCGCCGAGATTGAGCATGTATAGAGACAGCATGCTGTACAGCATTTGCCCGGCAATGTTGGCGAGGATCATTCCAGCCAGGAACCAGCGTAAGTTTTTGTTGAGCAGACTCATAAGGGCGGATTATAAGTGCAACTGTTTGAGGCACAGACAGAGTCGATGAAACAGGATCAAGCACAAGCGGCGGATGACGCGGCGGTGTCGATACAGTTCGCAGTCTCGACAAATTTTCTCCACTCGCCTATACTCGCTCCATCATCTTTGCGGAGGACGCGATGACCAAATATCTGGTTGTGGTGGCTGGGAATATCGGTGTCGGGAAAACGTCGCTGACCGAACGCATCGGCTCGCGGCTCGGCTGGTGGACCGGCTTCGAATCGGTGGCGGACAACCCATATCTCGCCGATTTTTACGGTGACATGCGCACGTGGTCGTTCCATTTGCAGGTATTTTTCCTTGGGCATCGCGCGGAACAATACATGCAAGCGGCTAACGATCCGCGGTCGGCGATCCTCGACCGGAGCATCTACGAAGACTTCCATATCTTCGCACGGGCGCTGCATCACATGGGCGATCTGGCAGAACGCGATCATCTTGCATACCGGCGGCTCTTCGAACTGATTGTAGACAGTATGCCGCGCCCGAATTTATTAATCTACCTCAAGGCTCCGGTCAACGTTCTGATGGATCGGATCCGCCGCCGTGCCCGCAACATCGAGACGGGCATCACTCCTGAATATTTATCCCTGCTCGATTCGTTCTATGACGAGTGGCTGGGCGCGTTCGATATGTGCCCTGTGCTCTCC
This sequence comes from Anaerolineales bacterium, assembly GCA_035514655.1. Taxonomy (GTDB): domain Bacteria; phylum Chloroflexota; class Anaerolineae; order Anaerolineales; family Villigracilaceae; genus Defluviilinea. The sequence goes on along the minus strand of DATKAU010000176.1, from coordinate 3,429 downwards.
CTCCGGTCGGACGATCTTGATTTTGTGCATCAGCCGAAGCATCTCGATACCGTCGTCGAACGGATTCAAAACAAACTCTCGGGCAAGGAAACGCTTGAATTCTAACTCTGTGCGCATTCCGTATTTATTCGTTGCAGTGTTCATGTTTTCGTGCGATAATACCTGAACCATGGTAGACCCCCTCAAGACCACCCAGCTTTCTGCGAATCCGCTCACGCGCATCCCGCTGTTTGCGCACCTGCCCGCGGATGAGTTGAGGCTTCTGCTCACCGCCCTCGAGCGTGTACACCTGAAATCGGGCGATATTTTATTCCGGGAGGGTGAGCCTGCCGAGCATTTGTACATTGTTGCCCAGGGAAAACTTGAAATTAATATGGCTTCGGGGACCGATGACGAACTCGTGTTGAACGTGATCAACGAAGGCGAATACATCGGGGAGATGGGGATCATCATGCCCGGCGGCAGACGGACCGCAGGCGCCCGTGCGCGCGGCGAAGTGATGCTGCTCAGCATGAGCCGCAGCCAATTCCAGGAACTTCTTCAGAGGCATCCGGAACTGGCGAATGCCATGGTGAGCGTGCTCAGCCAAAGGCTCGATAACACAAACGTTTCGACGTTCCGCGATCTCAGCGAGAAGAACAGACAACTGCAGCAGGCATTCGACGAACTGAAAGCCGCCCAGGAGCAGTTGATCGAGAAGGAGCGCCTCGAACGTGAACTCCAGGTTGCCGCGGAGATCCAGATGTCGATCCTGCCGGATGTGATGCCTGCGCCGGATGGCTACGATTTCGGCGGGCGGATTCTGCCTGCCAGGCAGGTCGGCGGTGATTTTTACGATGTATTTGAACTTGGTAACGACAAACTCGGAGTCCTAATCGGCGACGTGGCAGACAAGGGTGTGCCGTCCGCGATCTTCATGGCGCGGGCGCATGCATTGATCATTGCCGAAGCTGACAGCCACAGTTCCCCGGGGGGAGTGCTCCGCATGGTCAACAAGCACATTACGCATCTCGAAAAGTCCACCCAGTTTGTGACTGCGTTATACGGCGTGCTCGATACCAAGACCGGGGAATTTTCCTATGCGCGCGCCGGGCACGAACCTCCGCTTTTACTGCTCGAAAACGGTGAAGTGAATCGCCTGCCGCACCAACCCGGTATGGCGCTTGGTTTGTGGGAGGATATCGCTCTCGACGAATACGTTTTTTTCCTCCCCAAAGGTTCCCTGCTCGTACTGTTTACCGATGGGATGACGGATTGCCGCGACCCGCAGGGAAAGCCTTTCGGCTTGGAGCGCATCAAGGAAGTTATGTCCAACTTACGAGCATCAACCGCTCAGGAAGGCTGCGATCAGCTGCTCGAAACGCTCGTTTCATACCAGAATGGCTCGAAGCAGGACGATGACGTGACGTTGCTTGCTGTGCACGCAAAGTAATTTATTTTGGGTGGTAAAGCGGCGGTCTCAAAACCGCCGCTTTTTCTTTTACGCCTTTTCCAGCGCCTGTTTTATATCTTCAATTAGATCGTCTTTATGTTCCACGCCGACGGATAACCGTACGAGTGCGGGATCGACTTCCAGCAGCGAGCCTGCCACCGACAAATGGGTCATCGCGGCGGGAACTTCGATCAACGATTCGACCCCGCCGAGCGATTCGGCGAGCGTAAAGATCTTCGTCGCCTCCACCACACGGATGGCAGCTTCACGCCCGCCTTTGACGAGGAATGAGATCATCCCTCCGCCGTTTTTCATTTGTTGCTTCGCAATCTTTTGTTGCGGGTGTGAAGGGTGGAAGGGATAGATTATTTTTTCAACTTTCGGGTGATTCTCCAAAAACTCCACAATGGCAACTGCGTTTTCATGGTGGCGATCCATGCGCAAGGGGAGGGTCTTGAGCCCGCGCAGGACGAGGAAACAATCCATGGGTCCCGGCACCGCGCCGACCGCGTTTTGCAGGAAATACAACCTGTCGGCGAGCTCCTTGTCCGTTACCACCACAGCGCCGCCGACCACGTCCGAATGACCTCCCAGATACTTGGTCATCGAATGGACGACGATATCCGCGCCTAATTCTAGCGGGCGCTGCAAGTAAGGTGTGGCAAAGGTGTTATCCACGATGAGCAACGGTTTGTTCGCGTGGGAATGAACAATCTCAGCGACTGCGCGAATGTCCGTGATGCGGAGGAAAGGGTTGGTCGGAGACTCAAGCCAGACGAGGCGCGTTTGCGGAGTCAGCGCGTCAGCCACGGATTCAGGATCTGTGGTGTCGACAAACGTAAAATCGAGGTTGAATCGGCGCAGCACCTTGTCGAAGAGGCGAAACGTGCCGCCGTACACATCGTTCCCCGCCAGCACGTGCGCATCCGCATCAAGTAATCTAAGGATTGTATCCGTCGCAGCCAGACCCGAAGCAAACGCCAATCCGTAGGCGCCTCCCTCCAGCGCGGCGAGACAATCCTGCAGGGCTTTGCGGGTCGGGTTCATCGTGCGCGAATATTCGTATCCCTGGCGCGGCTTGCCGACGCCGTCCTGCATGTATGTGGATGTGAAATAGACCGGCGTCATCACCGCACCGTTATTCGGGTCGGGTTCCTGCCCGGCGTGGACAGCAAGCGTTTCAAATTTCATTCCGTCTCCTTGTAAAGTTTACGAGCGATGGGTCGTCAGAACTGCGATACCGATTTCGATTATACGAGGAAACATGACAAAAACGATTCTGGCGGTACTTGCCCATCCGGATGATGAGACATTCGGCCTGGGCGGCACGATTGCCCTGTATGCCCGCAAGGGATATGATGTGTATTACCTCTGCGCGACGCGCGGTGAAGAAGGTTCAGCGGACGAGGAATATTTGAAGGGCTATAAAGATACAGCCGAAATGCGCACCGATGAATTGATGCGCGCCGCGAAGATCCTCGGCTTGAAAGATGTATTCTTTCTTGGGTACCGAGATTCAGGCATGCCGGGCATGGAGGCGAATCAACACCCCGACGCGCAGATCAACCATTCAGTCGACGAGGTGGCGGGGCGCGTAGTCAAATACATCCGCGAGCTCAAGCCGGATGTTGTCCTCACGTTCGATCCCATCGGCGGGTATAAACATCCCGATCACATTCATATCCACAAGGCGACAGTGCTTGCCTTCGAGAGGGCGAACGACGCCTCTTTTCACCCTGAGGCTGGCGAGTCTTTCGAACCGCGGGCCTTGTACTTTCATGTTTTCCCGAGCTGGTTCCTCAAATGGGCAACACGCCTGTTGCCGATGTTCGGCAAGGACCCGCGTAAATGGGGACGCAACGGTGATATTGATCTGACCGACCTGATCGCGGATTTCCCCGTGCATGTGAGTGTTGACATCCGCTCTGTGGCGGAGATTAAGCGTGAAGCGAGCATGCAACACGCCTCACAGGGCGGCGGGATCACCACGAACCGCA
>DATKAU010000175.1:0-5878 GCA_035514655.1 Anaerolineales bacterium | reverse complement strand
TAGGTCCATCTGACTTCAATTTGTTCACTCACCTATGAATCAAACACCGGATGATCGTGCTTTCTGGCAGGAGATGAACGAGTTGGCGTCCTCCAACCCGATTATCGTGGACAGACCCAAAGGCAGGGCACATCCGCGCTGCCCTGATCTCATCTACCCGCTCGATTATGGCTGCCTTGAAAACACCTCCGCGTCGGATGGCGGCGGGATCGATGTATGGCTCGGAGCGCTCGGTGCAAAAACGCTAACAGGAATCTTATGCGTGTTTGATAAACTCAAGCTCGAAATGGAAATCAAATTATTGATTGCCTGCTCCAGGGAGGACATCAATACAATTCAGCAATTCCACCGCGACGTGTTCGTGCTCTACATCCCTAACCCCACGGCAAACTGATGAGCATACCTACAAATTTTCAAGACCTCGTCAACGAAACGTCGAAAGCCTTCCTCTTCCTCGCAACCCTGATGCCCGATGGCTCGCCGCAGGTCACACCTGTCTGGTTCAGTACGGATGGCGACCACATTTTGATCAATACAAACGAGGGACGCGTAAAGGATAAAAACATGAAAGCGCGGAAATGGGTGGCAATGACGATCCAGGATCCGGTCGATCCTTATCGCTATATCGGTATTCGCGGCGAAGTTGTTGGTTACACGCGCGAAGGTGCAGACGAACACATCGAGATGCTGTCGATGAGGTATGACGACAAGCCCTGGAAACGCCGCGAAGATCAAAAGCGGATTATCTTCAAGATCAAGCCAATCCATGTCCACGATCACGACTGATTTGCATACCTTTCTGCGGACGCGCCGCTCGATCCGCCGCTTCAAACCAGATCCGGTACCTGATCCTGTTGTCGAGACCGTTCTCACCACCGCAACGTTTGCCCCTTCCGCACATCACCGCCAGCCGTGGAGATTTGTGGTCTTGAAAGACTCAAACGCAAGAGTGAAACTTGCCGAGGCCATGGCACTTGACTTTGAACGGGACTTAACCCGTGATGGGCTTTCCTCCGAAAAAATTCAGGCACAAATCAATCGCTCGAAAGATCGCATCCTCTCCGCGCCGGCAGTTATTCTGCTTTGCCTCGACATGAGTGAGATGGATGTATATTCTGACAAGAAACGAAAACAAGCTGAATTCAGAATGGCAGTACAGTCCGTTGCCAACGCCGGGATGCAACTCCTCCTCGCTGCACATGCAGAAGGATTGGGGAGCGTCTGGGTATGCAGTCCGTTGTTCGCACAGGAAACAATTCAACAAACGCTGGCCCTCCCGGAAACGTGGGAACCACAAGCCATGTATTTTCTTGGTTATCTGCTTGATAACCCTGAAGCTAGGGAAAGAAAATCCCTGGCTGAAATTACGCTCTACCGATGAAAATCGTTGCCCTTGCAGGCGGAGTTGGCGGCGCAAAACTGGCGCACGGACTCGCCCAGATCTTAAAACCCGAGGAACTTACGGTCATAGTCAACACCGGCGATGATTTCGAGCATTATGGCTTGTTTATCTGCCCTGATCTGGATACAGTCTGTTATACACTGGCAGGATTGGCAAACCCCAATACAGGCTGGGGGCGAGCCGATGAAACGTGGAATACCTTCGAGAATCTCTCGAAACTCGGTGGACCTGATTGGTTCCGGCTGGGAGACAGGGATTTGGGAACACACCTCGAACGGACGCGTAGATTAAAAGCCGGCGACTCTCTCAGCCAAATCACTCGCGACTTCTGCATGGCTTGGGGCGTGGAACATACCATCCTGCCGATGTCTGATAAGGCGGTGCGGACAATTGTCGAGACAAACGAAGGCGATCTCGCTTTTCAGGAGTATTTCGTGCACCGCCGTTGCGAGCCGCGGGTCAAAGGCTTCCATTTTGAAGGTGTTGAGGAGGCAGGACCAGCCCCGGGGGTGCGGGAGGCGATCCTTTCGACGGACGCGATCATCATTTGCCCGTCGAATCCGTGGGTAAGCATTGATCCGATCCTTCGTATTATCTTCCCTCTCCTGGAAGGAAAGAGGTCGGGGGTGAGGTCGCTAGCCGTTTCCCCCATCATTGGCGGGCAGACGATGAAAGGACCCGCCGCGAAGATGTATCGCGAGCTGGGTATCGAACCATCGGCACTGGCTGTGGCGAACCATTATCACGGTCTGGCGACCGATTTTGTGCTTGATACCATTGATGCGCAACTTATTGAAAGTGTCAGGGGTTTGAATATGCGGACAAGCGTAACCAATACCGTAATGCATAGTCATGATGATAGACGGCAACTCGCACGAGAACTGCTAACCCTAATCGGAAGTGACTTATGACACTCTGGGCAATCGTCCCTGTAAAACCTCTGCGACGCGGGAAGTCGCGGCTGGCGGGAACCTTATCGGAAGATGAACGGACAGAACTGAACAAGGCGCTGTTGCAGCACACCCTTGAAACCCTCTCCGGCTTGAAGGAGGTGGACAAGGTGTTGGTGGTCAGCCGGGACCCAAATGCGCTCACCATCGCCCGCGAGCACGGCGCGCGCACGGTTCAGGAGGATGGCACACCTCACCTGAATACCGCGTTGAAACGGGCAACGGTTGTGGCTCAGGTCTATGCGACACGCGGGGTTTTGATCCTTCCGGCTGACCTGCCCCTGGTGACGCGTGAAGATATCCAGGTGTTGCTGGACCGTGCAGTGAAACCGCCAGTCGTTGTGATAGCACCCGATCGGCGCGGCAGGGGCACCAATGCTTTATTAATCTCTCCGGCAGGCTTGATCGAGTATGATTTCGGAGAGAACTCGTTTCAGCGCCATTGTGATCTGGCAAAGAAGGCAGGCGCACGGCTCGAGGTTGTGGAACTGCCGTCGCTGGGACTTGATCTCGACATCCCGGAGGATTTCGAGATCGTAAAAGGTCTCGAGAATACCATCACCTTCTGACAAAGATCGCGCGCGCCGTTCAATAGAAACACCCAAATCAATTCAGAGGAGAATGCCATGGCTGAACGCGTTGCACTGTACCTTCAGGATTCACATGACCTGCGCGACGGGCTCGATTACGTCCGTTATGCCGAGGAAAAGGGCTTCGAAGCCGTCTGGCAGGCGGAGTCGCGGCTGGTGCGCGATGCGATCGTCCCGATGGCGGCATACGCCGCGGTGACCACCCGCATCAAAGTCGGTTCCGGCGTAATCAACAACTGGACGCGCAATATCGGCCTTCTCGCCGCCACCCTGCTCACCCTCGACGATCTTGCGCCGAACCGGATTATCTGCGGCATCGGCGCATGGTGGGATCCACTGGCGAAAAATGTCGGGATCGAACGAAAGAAGCCTCTGCTTGCCATGAGGGAAACCATCGATGTCTTGCGAAAACTTCTCAACATGGAACGCGTCACTTTCCACGGCGAATTCCATCACGTGGATGGGATCGAATTGGACGTGGTGCACGGGCGGCGAGAGCCGCGCAACGTGCCGATCATGATCGGCGCCACTGGTGACGCGATGATGGAAATGACCGGCGAAATCGCCGACGGCGTCGTGCTGAATTATTGCGTCCCGCCGGAATACAACGATAAAGCGATGGAGCAGCTTGAGAAAGGTCTGAAAAAATCAGGCCGCAGTATGGAGGAATTCGACCGACCACAGCTGGTGGTGTGTTCGGTGGACGAGGATCACGACAAGGCAATTGATTACACCAAGGAATTGCTCTGCCAGTATTTAGCCCAACAGCCGCACATCGCCAAGGCATCGCAGGTATCACAGGATGTCATCACCAGCATTCAGTCCACTCTGGGATGGCCCGCCACCAAGGAACAGATCAACAAAGCCAAGCATCTTGTGCCGGACGATCTCGTCTACCGCATCACCGCATCGGGGACGCCTGCGGAGGCGAAGGCAAAAGTGGAGGAATACAAGAAGCGCGGATGTACATGCCCGATCCTATACCCCGTGGGCGGAAACTTCAGACTATTGATCGATACATTTGCCCAGATATAGCAGGCGGGAGTCCACTCGCTTCACAACTTCCCTTCAAGATAATCCAGAACCAACTGCAAAGCCGCGTCGGCTGACGCAGTTTTGATTTGTGTACGGTTTCCTGAAAAATGGAATTCGCGCGTCGATGAACCGTTCGATGTGACAAGCGCGATCCAGACCGTCCCCACAGGCTTGGCTGGTGTCCCTCCATCCGGACCAGCTATCCCTGATCCGGACGCGGCGATGTCAGCGTTCAAGGCTTTACGTGCACCTTCTGCCATTTCCAGAACCACCTCCCTGCTAACGGCTCCGAACGAGTTCAGGGATTCCCACGAAACTCCAAGCAGATCCGCCTTCGCCTGGTAGGAATAGGCGACAATACCCCCCTGAAAATATTCCGATGAGCCGGGCACGTTCGTGATCCGATCGCTGATTAACCCTCCCGTGCATGATTCAGCCAGGGCAAGTTTGATGCCGCGCCCGCGCAGGAGCGCACCAATACGGTCTTCCAATGTCATCCTTAAATTAACCTCAAGTAATAGGACTACTGATTATACACGGCACGGATTCGTTGTAGGTTATAATCCCCCACATGGCAGACTGGGCTGGCAAAACGCTCGGAAAGGTCCACATCGATAAACTTGTCGCCCGCGGGGGCATGGCGGAGGTTTACAAGGGCAACCACGAAGTTTTTGGGCAGGTGGCAGTCAAGGTAATGCGTGGTTTGCTCGATACCGACTCGGAACACCTCAACCGCTTTCAACGCGAGGCAGAGGTGATTGCCGACCTCAAACATCCCCACATTGTTCAAATGCTTGAGTATGTCGTCGTGGACGAGACTCCCTGCCTGGTCATGGAATACGTGCAGGGTCCCTCGCTCGCCGCGTACATGAAACGCCTGCATGAGCAGAAACAGCGAATACCCATCGGTGTGGTCGCAACTCTGTTGAGGTCCATCGCCAGCGCGCTGGATTACGCGCATAGCAAGGGCATTGTCCACCGTGATATCAAACCTGCCAATGTCCTTCTCCGCTCATCTTCGCAAAATATTGAGATAGACCAGCCCCTGCCGCTGGATGTGGAACCGATCCTCACCGATTTCGGGCTGGTGCGCCTCCTCGACTCGACGATGCACACCACCACCGGCTCTGTCTCAGGGACGCCTGCCTATATGAGCCCCGAGCAGTCGCGCGGCGAAAAAGTGGATAAACGCACCGATATCTACTCACTCGGCATCATGCTCTACGAAATGCTCGCCGGAGGTGTGCCATTTCAGGCAGACACCACCTTCGGCATGCTGATGAAGCATATCAACGAGCCGCCTCCCCCGATCAAGGGTGTCTCGGAGGATCTTCAGGCATTGCTCGATCGGACGCTCGCCAAGGATCCCTCGCTGCGGTACGACAGCGCAGGGGAACTTGCCAACGAATTCCTCGCCGTGTTCAACGGCCAGACAATCTCACCGGGCACACTTCACATTGCCCAGATGGCCCGACAGGTGGCGGCAGAGGCAGGCAAAGCCAAGTCAGGAACACCTGAGCGCCAGAGCTCACGCTGGCTGCGCATTGCCATTGAATTTGCCATAGTCATCGCCCTCGGGTATCTCATCTTTCAATTCATCGGCCCCACAACGGTTGGCGTTACGGCAACAGCTCCGCCTGTGGACGTGAATATCCCTGTGGGTAGAGCACGTTTCGTCGATTTCGACAATGTGATGGATAGGATCACCATTGTCATCGATGATATTCCTTCGCCGGAAGTAGGAACACATTATGAAGCATGGCTGGCAAACACCACGAGCGGCACTATGCGGAATATCGGGGATATAAAAATCAATGCCACCAACACCGGGCAGTTGGAGTTCACCGATCCGGACCTGCAAAATCTATTTGCCGGTTTCGATTCAGTGATTATCACCTTAG
>DATKAU010000174.1:0-7408 GCA_035514655.1 Anaerolineales bacterium | reverse complement strand
GACTCTCGTGTCAGACAAGGCTGATTCTGTCTCTCAAGCATTTTCATCTCCCGAGCCTCATTCCACACTCTGTCTAATCATAGCCCGGCGTTCCTGCTCCCAAGGTTATTCTATCTGAAGAGTCTGCCTGTTTTTCAAGCGTGATCCTGAATTCGGATCGTGTGTGGGCAGGTATACAGTTGGAAATTGTTTCGCAAAATCCAGAATTTTCTGCATGGTACTGATCGCTTTGTTGGGGTCAGGGCTGACTCCGTCCGCAGCCTTACTGAGAAGATTTTGTTCCGAATAACTGGCATCACCAGCCAGAAAATAATGGACATCCGCCGTTTTGAAAACGACCGATACATGCGCTGGAGTATGGCCGTGTGTGGGCACAACTTTTACATCTCCTTTTTTGGTGACGTTCCATGATTTGTCGAATGATCCGATCCCATCATCGCCAAATTCGATGGGAAGAGGAGAAAACCAGTCAGGCAGGCGATGAGGCAGATACCCATCCACTTTTCCCCGAAAGCCTTTTGTGCGCTGATACTCCGGCATGTGGACGTGGATTTTGCTTTCCGGGAAGTGATGCAATCCTCCTGCATGATCGGTATGCAAATGAGTCAGAACAACTTTTTTTACATCCTTTGGCTGAACACCCATTTGCTTAAGCTGTGCCCCAATTTCCTGCTCAGGTAAAACTTGAAAGTGAACGGCAGTTTTATAATAAGGATGCCAGCGTGGAAAATATCCCGCCTCGGCTGTGCGGGCTGTTTCGCCTGTGTCCACAACGATCACACCCTCAGCATGCTCGATCACCCAGGCATAGATCGGCACTGACGGCTCCACCCATTCCCTGCCAAATAATACATTCATGAGACGCAATGTCCCCGATCCTTTGCCGACAAGTTGATTTTTCTTGATTCGAACAGCTCCTGTTTGGATTGCATGGATTTTCATAATCCCTCGCTACTCCTCATGTCCATGCCTGTGATGGATATCGGGCATGTGGTCGTGCATATGTTCCTCGGCGGGATGTTCGTGCTCGTGCGAATGGACTCCATCCACCACATCGTGCGCGTGGGCGAGATCGTCATGCCTGTGGCTGTGATCGTGGAATAACGCCGTGTGCACGTGCGAGTGGGAATGTTCTTCATTGATTAGCAGCAGTGCGCCTCCGATCATCAAGATCGCGGCAATGATAAACATGAATGAAGGCAACTCGCCAAAAATAACAATCGATAACAACACGCCCGCCAACGGAGCCGTGCCGTACAACGTGCTGGTGCGTGCCGCGCCGAGCCCGCGCATGGAACGGATAAATAACATCGTACTCAAGCCATAACTGACGAACCCCAAACCAAGCGTTCCGAGAATTGCCCTTGCAGATGGGAATGGATTACCGAGAAACCATGCCAGGAAAAACGAGAATGTGCCTGCGACCAGTCCCTTCCATGTCACGATGGCAAGCGGGTCTTTGCCTGAGATATTGCGCGTGAAGTTATTGTCCAAGCCCCAGAGCATGCAGGCAAGGATGATGCCCAGCGCGCCGGGCGAGAGTCCGAATCCGCTTGTGAAATCGGTGGAGAGGAAAATGCTTGCGAGTGTGATGACGAGGATTGCCATCCATGCACGGCGGCTGATGGCTTCCTTGAAAAACAGCAGGGCGATGAGAGTCGTTCCCACCCCTTCGATGTTCAACAATAACGAGGCCGTGGAAGCAGGCGTGATCTGCAAACTGATCATCAGCACGATGGGTGCCAGGATCCCGCCTGAGACGATCGCCCCCGCCAGCCACTTGACGTCCGCGCGTTTGATGCCTGCTTCAACATCTTTTGAACGCATCCACTGGGTCAACTTGACGAGGGCGATTCCCGATCCGCTTCCGAGATAGAGGAATGCGGCGAGAAAAATGGGGGCAATATCGCCCAACAGAAGTTTGGCAACCGGCGCACTCGCCCCAAAAAATACCGCCGCGAGCAATGCCTCGAGGATAAAGCCGAGATTCCTGGTTTTCATTTCATCGGAAAGAGATGGTTAGACAGCGGAACGATATTGATCAATGGTTCTTCGTAAGGATGCGCGCTTCGTATCACCTTGATCGCCTTGTTCACCAGCTCGCGCCTGCAATTGACTTCAATTTTATATTCCCTGACTTCGTTGATCTTTCCAGCTTCTCCGTCAAAGGGATCGGCACCCGGCAGGGGCCGGTAATATCCCTGTACGGGAGTCATGGCAACGCAATGATCGTAGTTACCAATTACCCCGATTCCAGTCTTTGCCAGTTCATCCCGTATCTTTAAAGCGTATTCCTGCGGGGCGAAGATCTCGAGTTTTACATCGGTGAAGTTTTGCATCTTTCCTGTCTTCTTGCAGGGCGGGTTTGTAACCCGCCATAGTCTGCTGTCCCATAAATCGTCAGGCTGCAAGCCTGACTACCCATCCAGCAGCTTCCATTGTACAGGATGGACTTGTTTATGCACTTCCCACTCATCCGCGAGGATGGCATACATCAACGTATCCCACCATCGGCCTTTATAGTATTCCTTCTCACGTAAACGACCCTCCTGGCGCATGCCCAGTTTCTCCAGCACATGCGCCGAACCGATGTTATCCGCCACGCACCACGACCAGACGCGGTGCACGCCGAAGCGATGGAAGCCGAAATCCACCATGGCGTGCGCGGCTTCGGTGGCGTAACCGTAATTCCAATGGTTGGGATCCAGTTCGTAGCCAATATCCGCCTCGAGGGCATTTGCCTTGTCCATGCGGATGCCGCAATTCCCGATCAACAGGCTGTTCGATTTCAACGTCACCGCCAGTTGAAATTTGAAACGCGGTTCCTGCTCTTGATGCGCCAGGAACCAGCCGACAAACTCCTGTACGGCTTCGGGCGTTCTATCTTCTTCCGTCCATTCGTAATAACGCAAATACAGCGGATCGGATTGGTATTCCAAAACCCGCCGCCAATCCTCCTTTACAAAATCCCTCAGGATTAATCGTTCCGTTTCAATCTTCATTGTTCGCGGATGTTTCTTGCGTAACCGGCTTTGACAAGAATCTGCCCATCTTCAAATGCTGTTTGTCCGCGCAAGACGACTTTTCTCACTTTGCCCTTGACCTTCCTCCCCTCGAACGGAGTCCAGCCGCAGCGGGTGAATTGTTCCTCCGCTTTTATCTCATATTCCACGTTTTCATCCACTTCGATCCATGTTTCCGGCTGTTCGGGGAGGTGGAAGATGCGGTGTGGGTTGATAACACTTTTCTGAATCACATCGTCCAGGGTCAAACGTCGAAGATCAACGGCGGTTAATAACAAGGGTAACAACGTTTCAAGGCCGGGAAAACCAGGCGGAGGATCCTCGGAGTCTTTTTCTTCCGCGGTGTGTGGAGCGTGATCGGTGGCAAAGCAGTCGATCACATCGAGATTGTCCCACAATGCATCCACATCTTGTTGTGTGGCGAGGCGCGGGCGGACTTCACTCCTCCCCGAGCGGAGGGCAGAGCCCGTAGTCGAGGGGCGCTCTTCGACTGCGCTCCCCTTCGACACGGCTTCGCCAGTCAGGGTCGCTCCGCTCAGAGAGGAAGCAGTGAGGAACAAATGATGCGGGCAGACTTCACATGTCACTTTGATGCCGCGTTCCTTCGCGGCTTTGATGAGCAGAATCTCCTCTTTCAACGAAACGTGCGCGATGTGAACCGGACGGTCATGGATCGCGGCGAATAAAATCCCCGCCGCCATGGTTCGGGATTCTGAGTGCAGAACGATGGGATATTCATTTGGATACTTTTCAAAATGCGGCGTCCACAGGGTCATATCGTCGAGGCGCAGTTCGCCGAAGGTTGAGTCGAGATACATTTTCAAACCTGCGGCTTTGTCAGCAAGAGATGCAACGATCGCTGCGTTGTCAGGTCCCGCGCCGATGAATTGGGCGTAGTCGCAACGCGCTTTTTGCTTCGCGGCATCGAGCGCAATATTGAGGGTAGCCTCATCGAAGATCGGAGGCCTGGTGTTGGGCATGGCAAGGATCATCGTCACGCCGCCGGCGAGAGCAGCTTGCGTGGCAGAGTCCCAATCTTCCTTGTGGGTCTGCCCGGGTTCACGCACGTGGACGTGAGGATCGATAAGACCGGGGAATTTGAGCATTAGGCAGGTACCCTGTGTTAAGTTGCGCTTCGTCTACGTGCCGGCAGGCACGTCACTCCGCTCAGCGCGGAGAACCGGATAAAAAAGAGAGCCGATGACGGCTCTCTGAAATGAACAGTGTAGGAAACGATCGAGAAAACGGGATCAGGCTGCGGCTGGGGGGTGAAGCGCTCGGTCATTTCGGCGTGATTCTAAGCGCGTGGGGCGATCTGTCAAGGGGCGGGAATCCCTATGACAATCATCACTCGATTTATCCAAGTTGCGGATGTTATAATCCCGCCATCAACTCGCAAGGAGAAGGACAGATGGCTTATCAACACGTAAAAGTCCCCGCGGGCGGGGCAAAGATTTCGATCAAAGACGGCAAATTACAGGTTCCAGATAACCCAATCCTCCCGTTCGTGGAGGGCGACGGCACGGGGCGCGACATCTGGCGCGCATCGGTACGCGTGTTCGACGCGGCGGTGGAGAAGGCATACGGCGGCAAACGCAAGATCCACTGGATGGAAGTGTACGCGGGCGAGAAGTCGTTCAAGCAGTTCCAGAGCTGGCTGCCCGAGGAAACGACCGAGGCCTTCAAGGAGTTTATCGTCGGGATCAAAGGACCGCTTACGACCCCCATCGGGGGCGGCATCCGTTCATTGAACGTTGCGCTCCGCAAAATCCTTGACCTGTATGTCTGCCAGCGACCCGTGCGCTGGTACAAAGGCGTGCCTTCGCCCGTGCTCCACCCCGAATATGTAGACATGGTCATCTTCCGTGAGAACACCGAGGATATTTATACCGGTATCGAATTCCAATACGGCACGGAAGAGAACAGGAAATTCAAGGAATTGTTCAAGGAAGCCTTCCCGAAGGAATACGCCAAGATACGTTTCCCCGATACGGCGGGAATTGGTATCAAACCCGTTTCTGTGGAGGGCACCGAAAGACTCATCCGCGCTGCCATTCAATGGTCGTTGGACAATAAACGCAAGAGCGTAAATATCGTCCACAAGGGCAACATCATGAAGTTCACCGAAGGCGCGTTCAAGGATTGGGGGTACACACTTGCCAAGCGCGAGTTCCGAAACCAGATCGTCACCGAGCGCGAGACCTGGATCCTTGGAAACAAGGAAGCCAACAGGAATTTGAGCGTGGAAGAAAACGCCAAGCTGATCGATCCCGGCTTCGATATGATGTCGCCTGCCCAGCAGGGTGACATCAAGGGTGAAGTGGAAGAAGCCTTGAAGTTGTGGGATACGCACGGCGACGGCAAGTGGAAGAAGATGCTGCTCATCAAGGACTCGATTGCCGACGTGAGCCTGCAATTCACGCTCATCCGCGCGCGCGACTACGATGTGATCGCCACCTTGAACCTGAACGGCGATTACATCTCTGATGCGCTCGCCGCACAGGTAGGCGGTATTGGTATTGCCCCGGGCGCGAACATCAATTATGAGACCGGTCATGCCATCTTCGAGGCGACTCACGGCACCGCACCGAAGTACGCCGACCTCGACAAGGTCAACCCCGGCTCGGTGATCCTCTCCGGCGAGATGATGTTCCGCTATATGGGCTGGACCGAAGCCGCCGATCTGATCGTCAAAGGCACGGAAGGCGCGGTCGCGGCGAAGACGGTCACGTATGACTTTGCCCGCCTGATGGTGAACCCGACCGAGGTGAAATGCTCCGAGTTCGGCGACGCGATCATCAAGCACATGAGTTAGCTTTTTAGCGATTAGTGGACCCCTCTTTCGGAAACGGGAGAGGGGTTTTATGTTCGGAGCGGCTAATTCCGAAGTGATGGAAAAACCAAGCCCTTGCCGCGAATTTCGCGAAAACACAAGGAATTCGCGGCTAAATTTTCTTCCGCCCGCTGGAAGCATCATTGCAAGTTTAGGCACTCCCTTTATGTTTGGATCAAAAGGAGCGGCATGTATTGGTGCTATAATTTTTCAGCAGCAATCAATTGAAATGGAATGGTGTTCGGGCACAGCACCATGAAAATGATCGCCGGTGGAGGCATTGCCAGCGGCTTTTGATATGGAGAAGACTTCATGGAACTCGATTCTCTCACAGGCATTTGGGCAGGGACAGCCCACAATAGCAATGACTGGGATATGGAGATCACCATTTCCATCACTGATGCCGTTCAAGTTGGCTCCACGTTGGGAACTTATACAATCCCTGAGATTCCATGTTCAGGCATATTCAGGGTAATGGAAATTCGCGGCGAAACCCTTCACCTGAAAGCAGAAGATCAGCAGGGTGAATGCGGAGAAGCCGATTCTGACACACTTGAATTGCTCCCCGATGATACGCTTTTATATAACTCGAAAGGCGAGGGGTGGGAGGCGCGAGGGATTCTGGAACGCGCCAGTGGATGACGAATAGGAACCACACGGCAATGATCTTTTGAATTCATCGATTTACAGGAAATTGACGTACACTATTTGAACATCTCGATTCCTGACTGAATACTCAATGACAGGAGGCTGGCATGGATCTTTCCATCGTCTTTCCGATGTTCTGGGGAAGAGAAAAGAAGGAAGTGGTGAAAGAGGGGGATTATTTTTACGATCATCCCACCGCGTTGGACGACGAAGGGACGATTCCGCCGCTCTTCGAGAGCATGAAGGTGATCAAGGATCGGGCGTTCGATGTCATCGCGATCGCGGGAGCCAATCACCCGTCGATGGCAGGGGCGGTGGAGAAACGTGCGGGGGAAGTGCTTGATAAACATGCCGGTAAAGCCGGGGTCAAGCTCCATTACTTCAGCTATTCCCATCTACAACGCCTGCATGATTATTTGCGCGAAATTGGAAAGGAAAGTCTTGTTGAAACCATTTCGCTCACCGGTTATTCGCAGCTGCGGAATGCCTGCCTCGTTGCCGCGCATATTTTGAACAAGGATATCGCCGTATCGATTGATGATGACTGCCTGTTCATCGAGCCGGAGTACGTGGCGCGGATCAAATCGAAAATGCTGTCGGATTTCGAAGGCAAACCGATCCGCGCGTATTGCGGTCCGTACATCAACCCCAAAGATGCGATCTATCTCGATCTCCCGACGGCGCCTCACGCTGTGTACTGGAATGTGATCGAGGTGATGAACGAGGCATTCAGGAAGTACATCATCGAATCGCCGGGCATGATGGAGGTCTCGTTTGCGATCATGGGCAATATCGCCGTGCACCGTGATTTTTACACGCGCGTCCCGCTTGACCCGCCGCTCCAGCGCGGCGAAGACATGGACTGGGTGATGAACTCGCACATCCTCGGCGAGCGCTTCATTAT
>DATKAU010000173.1:0-5842 GCA_035514655.1 Anaerolineales bacterium | reverse complement strand
GTGCTCGAGTGCATGGAGCAGCGCCCATGCCACAGTGAATTCGCGACCATCCGGCAGTGTGCATACCCGATCCAAATCCTGTAGGCTCATCTTTTCCAACACGCCGCGTGAATATTCGAGAGTATCCTCGATTCGTTTTTTCAAGGAATCGGAGTCCAATCCTTTGACTTTAAACTCCTCATCGCGCACCCGGTTGGATGGTTCCTGCGCTGCCACGTCACCGATCCAGAATCGTGCCGCGCCGGTGAGATGGAATACCAGCACGCTGATCGAGTTCATATCCGGTCCGGGTGTCCAATCGAGGGCGGTGGGGGTGAGTCCTTCCACTTGGCGGAGGATGGTATTGTGACAATCCTGCAGGCGTTCAAAATACTCTGCGAAAAACTTTTGCATCGTGGACCTTCTCCTTCCAAGCCTTAATGACCATAACTGTGAAGCCGATGATTCATTATAGCATTCTGATTTCTGGGGTTTGAATATCTTGACAACTTACTAACTAGTAAGTAAAATCCAGTCAATGGTCAAAATCGAAAATTCCAAGCGGACAATCCTGAATCTTGCAGAATCCCTGCTGCAGGATAAGGGCTTTAACGGGTTCAGTTATGCACACATCGCATCCGAACTCGGTGTGAAGAATGCTGCCATCCATTACCATTTCCCTACGAAGGAGGACCTGAGCATCGCGGTCATCCAGCGCTACCGGGACCGGTTCAAGTTGTGGATCAACAACTCGCGCGTCAAAGGTCTTTCCCACGAGGCAAAACTGGACTGGTTCTTCACCATCTACACCGACATGCGCGCTGACAAGGGCAAGGTCTGCCTAGTCGGCTCGATGGAAGCCGAATTCAACTCGATTCCCGAGGGTTTGCAAGGGGAGGTGCAGGCACTGCACAAGGAATTGCTTGCGTGGTTGCAATCTACGCTTGCGGAGGGCAGGGATGCGGGTGCCTTCTCATTCAAGGGAGAGCCCGCAGATAAAGCCGCAGTGATCCTCTCCACGCTGCAAGGCGCGTTGCAGATGGCGCGGGCGTTGGGGACAAAAAAATTCCGCGACGTGATTGCCCAGGTCAAACTTGATCTGCTGTCGCCCTGAGCCGCCTTCGGCGGGATTCTCACAAGGTGCAAGTGTCGCTCCCGTTGGTCGCTCAGAATGACAAATTTTGCATAGGAGAAAAGAATGGAATCTTCAACAAGGACCAAATACCAGGGTGTGGTCAAAAAGGCGTATCAGGCATTCTTCAGCCCATCTCAGTATGAGATCAAGCCAAAGGATCGTGAAATCATCGAACGAGGAAATAATTATCGTTTGCCGTACGCGAACGGCGAACTGGCTGTCACAACCTGGGGCGAAGGCGGTCCCGCGGTTTTGCTCATGCACGGATGGGGCGGCGCCCGCGCACAAATGACCGGCTTTGTCGATCCGATGTTGTCGGCAGGATATCGCGTGGTTGCTTATGATCAACCTGCGCATGGCGAATCAAGCGGAACGATGACCAACCTGCTCGAGATCGCTCCGACGATGGATTTGGTCAGGCAAAAGGAAAGCGACTTTGCGGCGATCGTCGCTCATTCCTTTGGGACAATTATCACCTCATACGCACTGGTGAATCTGCACTTCCCGCCACCTTCGAAACTCGTCTATTTCGGCGCGTTCAACGAACTATTGGAATCCCTGCCGCGTTTTCAAGAGATTGCAAAACTGCCCGACGAGATCATGGGCGGCTTCCGCCTCATGCTCATCGAGAATTTCGGGAACGGCGTGCTCGAAGCCATCGTCAATGAGGAACTGGTGAAGCAAATTAATATCCCTGCATTGATGTACCACGACGCGGAAGATAATGTCACACCTGTCGACGATAGCCGCGCCATCGCTAAAGCATGGAAGAACGCAACGTATATCGAGACTTCCGGTCTGGGGCATCGCGGCGCGCTGCAATCAAGCGAAATCCATGAACAGGTGGTCAAGTTTCTACAATCGTAGTCGAACGCACCTGAACTCTGTAATTTGAGATTTCGCCTCCCCGGCAGGTTGTCATCCGATACTCTGTATCGGGTACAATCAGCAAATGGGAAAATTCCTCGGTTACCAATGCTCATTGTGCGGGGAGAGTTATGCTCCCGACCAGGTGACCTACACCTGCCCCAAAGACGGAGGGAATCTGGATGTGGTGCTGGATTACGATTCGATCCGGGCAAACTACAAACCCGAGGATATCCTCTCCCGCGCCGATTCCTCGCTATGGCGCTACCTGCCCCTCCTGCCGGTGGCGGAACCCGAAGGCGATTCGACTCCGCTCCACGCTGCGGGCGGCACTCCTGTTTTCCAATTAACCTCCCTCCCTCAGAAACTTGGCTTGCGTAACTTATGGCTCAAGGATGAATCGCGCAACCCGACCGCCTCGTTCAAGGATCGCGCGTCCGCCATCGTGGTGGCGCGCGCGCAGGAGATCGGCGCGGAGGTGGTGGTGACTGCCTCGACCGGCAACGCAGGCGCGGCTCTCGCAGGGATGTCTGCCGCGGTAGGACAAAAAGCCGTGATCTTCGCCCCCAAGTCTGCCCCGCAGGCGAAGGTGGCGCAGTTGCTGATCTTCGGCGCGAAAGTGATCCTGGTGGATGGATCGTACGATGACGCGTTCGATCTAACCGTGAAAGCCGCGCAGGAGTTCGGCTGGTACTGCCGTAACACCGGCTATAACCCGTTCACTGTAGAGGGCAAGAAGACTGCCGCATTCGAGATCTGGGAATGGTGGCAGAACGCGCATGTGAAGTGGCACGAGGAGATCGGCGAAGGACTGGATCACGCGCCGCTGACGATCTTTGTCCCGGTGGGCGATGGCAATATTATTTCAGGGATTCACAAAGGGTTCAAAGATCTCGTTCAGCTCGGCTGGCTGCCGCGCGTGCCGCGCCTGATCGGTGTGCAAGCCGAAGGCTCCGCTGCAATCTCGAATGCATTCCACGGGAACACGGAAACGATCATACCCGTCTCTGCAAAGACGATTGCCGATTCGATTTCGGTGGATCTGCCGCGCGACGGGGTGAGAGCCGTCCGCGCCGCGAAGGAAACGGGCGGCTCGTACGTTAATGTATCAGATGAAGAGATCCTGAATGCCATTGCGGAGCTCGGCAGGGTGGGGGTCTTTGCCGAACCGGCTGGGGCGGCGGCGTACGCGGGTATGGTAAAAGGATCAACCTCCGGCCTGGTGGGAAGCGACGATCCGATCCTTGTGATGAACACCGGCAGCGGACTCAAGGATATCCGTGCCGCGATGAGCGCAGTGGAAGCTGCGCCGATCATCGAACCAACTCTGGAGGCGGTGAGGAAATTGTTATGAGCAGCGATACGCAGTGGAGCAGATCGTTCCGGTACTCGGTTGGCGTCATCAGTTTTCTTGCCCTGGTGGCGTTCATGTTTTATGCCCACGATGCGGTGCGGAATCTGGTGATCGCCGCGTTCATCGCCTATCTCATTGACCCTGCGGTGGTATACCTCACCGTGCGGACGCGCTTAAGCCGTTTCGCGGCGGTGAACATTGTGTATTTCACGGCGTTGATCCTGCTGCTGGGTTTGCCCGCCTCGCTCACGCCGATCTTTTATGAAGAGGCGAGGAACGTGATCCAGGATCTGCTTGCGCTTTCAACACAAGTCGGTAACACGCTTTCACAACCGGTGCAGTTCGGCGGGCTGGTATTTCACCTCGAGGCGTGGGGTCAATACCTCCTGCAGTTGCAGGATGCCGTGTTGGCGCCCCTGCCCGAGGAGGCACTGCACCTGCTCGAGACGACCTCCGTGAGTGTGTTGTGGTTTTTGATCATCATCGTCAGCGTGTATTTGATCTTGTCTGAATGGCCCCGCATGCGCGACCGGATGTTTACATCCTTCCCTCCTGAATACCACCCAGAATTGCAGGAGTTATACGCGCGCATCCGCCGGATCTGGATGGCGTACCTGCGCGGGCAGATCGTCCTGATGGTCATCGTCGGCGTGGTCTTCACCATCGTATGGTCGTTCATGGGCATCCCGGGCGCGCTGGTGCTCGGTGTGCTGGCGGGTCTGTTCACGCTTGTGCCGGATGTCGGTCCGTTTGTTGCGGTGACCATCGCGGCGGGGGTGGCACTGCTCGAAGGTTCGCGCTGGGGACCGCTTGCCGGTCTGCCGAATTTCTGGGTGGCGGGGATCGTCATCGGCACCTATTTGATCCTGATCAACCTGAAGAACTTTTTCCTGCGCCCGATCATCATGGGGCGCAGCGTGCACATGCACGAAGGGCTGGTCTTTGTCGCCATCCTGGTTGCTACAATCCTCGAGGGCATCCTCGGCGCGCTGTTGGTGGTACCGGTGCTCGCCTCGGCAGTTGTGATCGCCGGGTATATCCAGCGCAAGCTGCTGGGTCTGCCGCCTTTTGAAGATGACGGAAGCCAGCAATTTGTCGCACCGCCGGAGGCGCTCCAACACCGGCGAAAATGGACGAGCAAGGAGCGGCAGGAGTATCTAAACGCCCAGGCACCCAACTCGCCGGAACCTGCCGCGTCCTCCGAGACCATAACGCAGACCAGACCCGGACCTGCCCGAAAGAAAACCCGGCAATGAAAATCACCTACTCGATTATTGCCCCGATCTTCAACGAAAAAGACAACCTCCCCGAACTTTATCGCCGCGTCAAAGAGGTGATGGATCAGACGCGCAAGCCGTGGGAACTCATCCTTGTGGATGACGGCTCCACCGACGGCTCAACGGACATTTTGCGCGAAATGGCAAAAAAGGATAAACGCGTGCGCCCGGTCATTTTTGCGCGGAACTTCGGCCATCAGGTTGCCGTTACCGCCGGGCTCGATTACTCGCGAGGCGAGGCGGTGGTGATCATCGATGCCGACCTGCAGGACCCGCCCGAGTTGATCCTCGAAATGGCAAAGAAATGGAAGGAAGGCTATGAGGTGGTCTTTGCCGTGCGCACCGAACGCGAGGGCGAATCGTGGTTCAAGTTGTGGACGGCGTCGCTCTTCTACCGGATGATCTATCGCATCACCGACGTGAAGATGCCGCTCGATGCGGGTGATTTCCGCCTGATGGATCGCAAGGTTGTGGACGTGATGAAGGGCATGCGCGAACGGCACCGCTTTTTACGCGGCATGTCGGCGTGGGTGGGCTTCAGGCAGATCGGGGTGGAGTACAGGCGCGCCGCGCGCACGGCGGGCGAGACGAAATATCCGTTCCGCAAAATGTTCCGCCTGGCAATCAACGCGGTGACAAGTTTTTCCTACTTCCCCCTGCAGGTTGCCACCTTCGTCGGCTTCCTCTCGGCTGGCATTGCCATTCTCGCCATGCCGGTTGTGATCTATCTGCGTGCCAGCGGCTCGCAGGCGTTCTTCGGTCAGGCTTCCACCCTGCTTGCCGTGTTGTTTTTGGGGGGTGTTCAATTAATCTCGCTGGGGATTCTCGGGGAATACATCGGGCGGTTATATGATGAGGCGAAGGGCAGGCCTCTTTATATCGTGAGGGAAGCGCCGGACGACAAGTAAGAAAGTCATCCACCGTCCTCTTACTGAGTTCCTGGTATAGGATCCATAGTACGTACTGCGCGTTCGCATTTCATCCCTTGTCTTTCATCCTTTTCTTATGGGTTTTCTCCGCGATAAAGGTTTCTTCCGCGCTGATCGGCGGCTTTGTGCTGCATCTCCCCGTTTATTACGTGTTTGCGCTGGTCCTGCTGGAGGAGATCGCCAAGGCGATCATCATCTTCCGGCGCCACCTCCCGCGCAAATGGATCAATGATCCCGTCAACGTGACTGGGGACGGAGCGCCCGCCTCTTCCAACCCCGCGCCTGTTCCTTAATCTCTGCA
>DATKAU010000172.1:0-6019 GCA_035514655.1 Anaerolineales bacterium | reverse complement strand
CGCTGAACTTCAGCGTGCGATCGCCCGCGCAGGTGATGGTGAAATAGTCGATGCCGTATTGATTCACCGATCCGCCTGTGCTGCCGGGGCACGAAGAAACGGACTGGGATACCACAATGCTTGGTGCATCGGGATAATTATTGTAGTGATACCGTCCATCGCCAACGGATTCGTCCATGAGCCACATGGTCGCCGCCCAATCCATGAACACATCGTCGGCTGTGATCACCTCTCCCGTCAATGGATCGGTGATGTTGAGTTCCGCAAGAGTCAGGTCGATGGCTTCCAGCCCATTTTCGGGGTGACTCACCACTTCCTTGGTGGCATCCTCCCCAAACCGATCAAGCAAATAGGCAAGGTACAAAAAAGACTGCCCGTAATGGGCTCCGTTCGAGCCGGGGTCTGGCGACCAGTCTGTCAGGTTGAGATCGGGATCGGTGACGTAGTAATAATCGAAGTAAATGGGATAGCCATTCAACAATTCAGCAACCATCGAGAAGCCTTCGTTCACCCAGGTCGACTCGTTGCGATCAGTGTTGAAGTGGATCATGTGCTGGAACTCGTGTGCCAGCACGCCGTAGGTCTCCTGCCCTCCCAGATCAAGATTATCGGCATTGAAGAAGAACATCTCATGCCCGTTTGAATATTCCTTGACCAGCGGGTTGTACGCGTCGGGCGTGGAGAAATACCCCGCGTTCGAGGCGCCCGTGCCGCTCACGAACAGGAGATAAATGCGCGGGTCGTTATCCACACCGGGTGAAGGTTCACTGCCGAAGAACTCGCGAATGGTAGGGTACATCTGGTCTTCGAAGGTCTCGGCGAGTCTCCTTAGATCGGATTCATCGTAATCCACGCCATTCTCAATCCAAAAATAGATATGATCGCCAACATATCGCAGGGTGGCGGTGGTTTCGAAATTGGTTACCGTATCCACGTTCGTCACCCAGAACGATCCCTGATCGCCCAGGTTATACTGCTTCGAAGGGACGGTCACGGGCACGTTACAGATATTTTGTAGTCGACATGCCAGCTCGTAGGGGTTGTTTTCCGGCACCAGCATATTCTGAAGAGTTTCCAGCGTTTCGGTTGAGATGCTGTCAGGGGTGGGACGTTCCACTTCGGGCGTGGATGACGGGGTCTCAAAGTCATCGATAGGAGGCAGGAGGGTCGGGATGTTCTGGTATCCCTGATAGATGAAGATGCCCGCCGCGAGAGTGACGAGGCAGGCGCAGCAGAGCAGGATGGCGACGATCCCGCCTACAACCTTGCCAACGTGGGACGATTGATTAGTGTTTGATTCCATGATTCGAGCTCTCCTTTAAAGGTCCCCGCATCTTACCGTACCTCAATGAATTTGGGATGAGTAAAAAAAATTGTGGGAGCAGTACAACTGCTCCCACAACAAACCTACGCTTCCGCGTGCTGTTCACTCTTCTTTTTCTTCTTTACCGGCTCGGCAGTTTGGAAGACAATCTTGTTATCCGCCTCGTTCACATCCACCGTCACCGCCGCGCCGTCTTTGAACTTGTTGCCAAGCAATTCCATCGAAAGCGGGCTCTCGACATGCTTCTGGATTGCGCGCCGCAGCGGACGCGCCCCGAACGCGGGATCGTAGCCTTCCTTTGCCAGCCACTTGCGCGCCGCGTCGGTGAGCTGCACGGTGATGTTGTGTTCGTTCAACCGGTCCTGCACTTCCTTCATTTGCAGGACGACGATCTCCTCCATCTGCTCGAGCGAGAGCGGCGAGAACATGATGATCTCGTCGATGCGGTTCAAAAACTCGGGGCGGAACGCGCCCTTCAATGCCTTCTCGATCTTGTCGTGCGACTCGCGATCCTCGTCTGTTGCTCTGGATTGCAGGAAGCCGAGGGTGCCTCCCTTACGCACGTATTCGGTGCCCAGGTTCGAGGTCATGATCAAGACCGTGTTACGGAAGTCCACGATGTTGCCCTGTCCGTCCGTCATGCGGCCGTCATCCAAAATCTGCAGGAGCGCGTTCCAGACTTCCGGATGCGCCTTCTCGATCTCGTCGAACAACAGCACACGATACGGACGCCTGCGGACGGCTTCTGTTAACTGACCGCCTTCCTCATAGCCGACATATCCGGGCGGTGCCCCGAACAAACGCGAGACGGTGTGCTGTTCGCGATACTCCGACATGTCGATGCGCACGAGCGCCTCTTCGTCGTCGAACATGAACCATGCAAGCGCCTTGGCGAGTTCTGTTTTACCGACGCCGGACGGACCGATGAAGATGAACGAACCAATCGGGCGCGACGGGTCCTTTAATCCGCTGCGTGCGCGGCGGATCGCATCGGATACTGCATGAATGGCTTCCTCCTGCCCGATGATGCGCTCATGCAAACGCGTTTCCATGTGCAGAAGTTTTTGCGATTCGGTCTCGAGCATCTGTGTGACGGGGATGCCCGTCCATTGGTGCACCACCGAAGCGATATCGTCCACGTCCACCACCTCGTCGAGCTGGTGTTCGCCCTCCCATTTATCGCGCTTCTCGTGATATTCATCATCCAGGCGCAGCCGCTCAGACTTTTTCTGCGCGGCGCGTTCGTAATCGCGGTTCAAGCCGGCCTGTTCCTCCTCGGCCTGCAGTTTGTCGATTTCGGTTTTCAAGGCTTTGAGATCGGGCGGCATGGAATACAACGCCACGCGCAGTTTTGCCGCGGCTTCGTCCATCAGGTCGATGGCCTTGTCGGGCAATCTTCGATCGGTGACGTAGCGATCGGCAAGCCGAGCCGCGGCGACGAGCGCCTCGTCCGAGTAGCGGACCTTGTGATGCGCCTCGTAGCGGTCGCGCAAGCCCATCAGCATTTTGATGGTGTCGTCCACGGTGGGTTCTTCCACATAGATGGGCGCAAAGCGGCGTTCGAGAGCCGCGTCTTTTTCGATATATTTATGGAATTCATCGAGGGTCGTCGCGCCGATACATTGCAACTCACCTCGCGCGAGGGCAGGCTTGAGCATGTTGGACGCATCCATCGCCCCCTGGGCGGCTCCTGCTCCGACGACCGTGTGCAACTCATCAATCATCATGATGATGTCACCCTGCGAGCGCTGGATCTCCTCGACCACAGCCTTGAGTCTTTCTTCAAACTCACCGCGGAAGCGTGAGCCTGCAATCATCGCGCCGAGGTCAAGGGCGACCACGCGCTTGCCCGAAAGGATCTCGGGCACATCGTTGTTGGCGATCTTCTGCGCGAGACCTTCCACAATGGCCGTCTTGCCCACACCCGCTTCACCGATCAGAACAGGGTTGTTCTTCGTGCGGCGGGACAGGATTTGAATCAAACGCAAAATCTCATTGTCACGCCCGATGACCGGATCGAGCTTGCCTTCGCGCGCCATTTGGGTGAGGTCGCGCGAGTATTTGTCCAGCGTACGGTAGCGGGATTCAGCCTGCGGGTCGGTGACGCGCTGGCCGCCTCTCAAATCCTGAACGGCAGCGTAGACGCGGTCACGCGTCAGGCCGGCAGACTCTAAAATGCGCGCGGCGGGTGTGTTCCGTTCGGTGAGGATGGCGAGGAAGATGTGTTCGGTGGAGATGTACTCATCCTTGAGGCGGTTGGCTTCCTCGTTGGCGAGGTCGATGATCCGCTTGACGCGCGGCGTGATGAAGATCTGCCCCGCGCCGCCTCCGAAGATGTTGGCTTTGGGACTGGCGCGCAGGGTGGCATCGAGACGTTCTGTCAATGCCTCGGGACTTACACTTAATTTTTCGAGAATTTGAGGGATCACCCCGCCGGGCTGTTCGATCAAAGCCAGCAGGATGTGTTCGGTATCGATCTGGTTATGGCCGTAGCGCTGGATGATCTCGGCGGCGCGTTGGGCGGCCTCCTGGGCTCGTTCAGTAAATCGGTCAAATCGCATCATGGGGTTATTCCTTTGTAGGGGCACGGCATGATGATCGTCGGTTTTGCCGAGGGATCGCCTGCCGTGCCCCTACGATATGACGGCGATTATAACAAAACCGCGCTGGCGGTTTGTCAGCGCGGCGTTAGAGGAGTGTTGGAATTGAGAGACCGCTTACACTTTGGGAGCCGGTCCCGCCATTTGGAGCTTGTTGCCCTCCGGGTCGTAGAAGGTGGCGTACGTCACCATGCCAGGGATGGGAAGGACATCCTCGCATTTGACGCCGCGCTTGCGCAATTCCTCAACGGCTTTGTAGGCATCGTCCACGGTGAAGACGACCGTCGCTCCGCCTTTCCCTGAGGGAGGCGAGTCTGTTCGATTGAGGGCGAAGTGCGTCTCATTATCGCCGCCATATTCCACCCAGCCGAACTCATCGGAGAGAAACGACGGTTCGCCCAGACCCAGCGTTTCGGTGTAGAACTTCTTGGCTTGCTCCCAGTTGCTGACATCATACGAAACAACATTGATATTTTTGAAGAGTTTCATAATGGGTCTCCTTGATTGGATTGTACTATGACCGGTTTGGCTCGAAACCTTCCCTAGCATGGTTTTTTAACTGCGTGATTAACGCATCGATCTGTTTATGGTGAAATGCCTCGTGACCGGCATAGCCCTCGAACCATTCGATGCCGTTCATGAAGGCAAGCCCGCCTTCGTGTCTCAATCCCAAATTAGCATCTGCCGGAAATTCTTCGAGCAGTGGACGCGCGATCTGCTCGCGCAGGTAATGTTCATCCAGGGCGAGGTGCATGAACATGCTGCACATTAAGAATGGCTCATGAAAAACGTTGTATTTGCGTTTACCTGGCGTAGGGATTGCGTCCGGCATGGTTTCGCGGGCGGTGATACAGTTGAGCATCTTCTCCTCCTTTAGCAATACTGAAAGAGCCGGACTTGGTGCCCGGCTCTTTCAGTTTAAGTATTCTTTCATCTTCCGGGCAGAAACCACGCTCACCCATTGTTAAGCAACCAATAATACTTTCATAATCCTTTTTGCAGGTCTTCGTAATTTATCTTCTGTACACTGGGTATATCGCAGTCAGCGATAACGGTGAGAAGGAGAGTCCTTCCTATCGTCCAAATATCCCCGAAGAATAGGAGATTAAAAATGAAACGAAGAATGATTGTACTGGTTGCGGTGCTGGCAATCGCCCTGATGAGCACAATCCCGGCATCAGCCAACCGTGGAGACGGCGAGTTGGGAGTAATCTATGTCACCAGCCAGGGTCTGTATTACGATACATTCGTGAGCGCGGAGACTCTTCCCATGCGCGGGCGCTTCCAGAAACTCGTTAATGGGACGACCGAATTCGGCCCCGGCGATCCTGGTTATCTGGGTGGGCGCTGGTGGGTGGACGTGAACGGAAATAACATCCAGGATGAAGGCGATAATTTCCTGCTGTGCATGTTACTCGGACCAGGACGCACCACGCCGTAACAAATGATCGTCTTTGATCGAAAGAGCGACCCGTTTCGGGTCGCTCTTTTTGTTTAACATGCAGCCCATCCCTTCAGTTTGCCTGTGGATAGATGATCAGTTGCGTACATCTGAATAAGGCAATTGTTTTCCCGCTGGCTTCATCCTTCACTTCAGCATCCCACACTTGCGTGGTTCTGCCATTATGTACCCTTGTTGCAACACACGCAATGCCGCCTTCACGGGCTGTCCCCATAAAATTACTTTTTAGCTCAATCGTAGTGAAGTTCTGCGCTCCATCGGGGAGATCAGCGACTGTGCCATAACCACAGCTGGTATCTGCCAGGGCAATGATCGTTGCCGCGTGCAGATAACCGTTGGGGGCAAGTAATTCAGGTCGCAGGGAGAGGCGGCTTGTCAACCGTCCCGGCTCGATGCTGAGAACTTCTATACCGATCAGCCCCGGCAGGCGACCTTCGCCGCGCGCGTTGAGTTGCTCGAGCGTAGTCATCCTTCAGGCTCTCCCGCTTCAGGTTGTGGTTCCATCCCCGGTTCATCGATAAAAAATATAATGACTTCCTCAAAAGGGACTGTTCCTGCATTGACCCCGCGATGGACTTTGGTCTGAGGCGCGTCCCAATCCGCCAGGCCCGGGTGCACGGCGATTGATTGACT
>DATKAU010000171.1:0-14371 GCA_035514655.1 Anaerolineales bacterium | reverse complement strand
ACTCAAGATCGTGGGTCTGCTTGCCGAAAAACCCTACAGCGTGGAGGAACTTGCCGCGCTGCTGAAGCTCAAACCCCCCACAGTTTCGCATCACTTGTCGAAACTTGCTGAGGCTGAGTTGGTCACTTCGCGCGGGGAAAGCTATTACACCGTCTATCAACTGGATCGGAAACTGTTGGAAGAGAAATCGCGCAGTATGTTTTCACAGGGCGAACTATCCGCGGTTGTTGCCGATGTGGATGCCGACGCGTATGACAACAAAGTGATCAAAGATTACTCCCGGCGTGACGGCAGTTTGAAGACATTGCCGTCTCAGAGGAAGAAATTCGATGTGATCCTGCGCCATGTGGTTCAGTCGTTTGAGGTGGGGAAGCGCTACAGCGAAAAGCGCGTGAACGAGATCTTATCGGAGTATCACGAGGACACCGCGTTATTGCGGCGTGAACTGGTCGGAGCCGGTTTGATGAAACGCGAAGGCGGCGGGGGAGAGTACTGGCGGGTATGATTCCGCGCTGAGCGGAAGACCGAACGAAGAGAGGTCTGTAGTCGAAGCGCAGGCCACCGGAAATAGTTGATTTCCAGTGGCCTGCGCTTCGTCCGCGCTCCTCACCTTCGACTAACGCTCAGGGTCGTCACTCCGCTCAGCGCGGAGAGGTTTACTTCCGCCCGATTTGCTCCCGGTTGACCAGCCCCTTTTGCCAGGCATAGACCGCCACTTGGGTGCGATCGGCGAGATGCAGTTTGCTGAGGATGTTGCTCACGTGACCCTTCACGGTGTTTTCGCTGATCACCAGTTTCTCGGCGATCTGGCTGTTCGTCATTCCGTTTGCAATCAGGCGCAATACGTCGAGTTCACGCTCGGTTAATTCGGTAAACAGCGGCTGTTCCTCTCCGCTCTCACTGCGGATGTTCTGCAACACGCGCGCCGCCACCAGCGGGTGCAAGGTCACTTCCTTTTGCGCGGCGCGGTGCAGAGCCTCCACCAGTTTTTCCATCTTCATGTCTTTCAAGATGTACGAGATCGCGCCAGCCTTCAACGCGGGGAAGATGTGCACATCCTCGTGATACGACGTGAGCACCACCACCTGCGTGCGCGGGCTGATCTGTTTGATGCGGCGTGTGGTCTCCACACCGTCCATGCCGGGCATGATCAGATCGAGCAGGACGATATCGGGGATGTGCTCCGACACCAGTTTCACTGCCTGTTCGCCCGACGCCGCCTCGCCCACGACGTGAAATTCCTTGACCGTTTCGAGATACGAGCGGATTCCGTTCCGCACCACCTCGTGATCGTCCACAATCAGAACGCTTGCCCTTGAATGATTGTTGCTTCCCATGATTTCGCCTCTTTCTCAGCCTTTGGCTGGCGCCTGGATAAGGATCCGTGTACCGTGCCCGGGCGCGCTCTGGATTTGCACCGTTCCGTGGATGCTGCTGATGCGCTCCCGGATGGACCGCAAGCCCATGCCGTATGATTTTGAATCGATGTCGAATCCGCACCCGTCGTCTGAAAGCGACAACTGCACCGAGTCACCATTGTACACCAGAGAGATGTCCACGCGGCGGGCGCGGCTGTGACGCGCCACGTTTGCGAGCGCCTCCTGTGTCACGCGGTAGAGGGCTTGCTCCACGTCGAAGTGCAGGCGTTTGTCGTTGCGTGCCATCAACTGGACAGATGCATCGTTCCTGTTTTCCCATTCGTAAATGTAGTCGCGCAGGGCGGCGGCCAGGCCTTTTTCCTGCAACGCGATCGGGTAAATTTCCTGCACGAGGAAGGTCAGTTCCTGGATCACGTCGCTGACGAGATTTTCCGCCTCATTCAGGTGCATTGAGATCTTGTTCCCATTTCCATTCAGGATTCCGCGGATCGTGCCGAGCTGCGCGAGCGCCGCGAACGCCTTTTGTTTCGCTGAGTCGTGCAGGTCACGCGCGAGGCGGTTCCGTTCCTCCATTACCGCCAGATCCTTCGTCTGCTCAAAGAGTTCCATGTTGGCGATCGAAAGAGAAGCGCGGTGCGTCAGCGCGGAGAACAACCGGATTGCATCATCGCCGACGGGGTCGTTGTGGGTGAACCCGACGTTGAACACAGCAATTACCTTGTGATCCACAACGATGGGCAGGTGGACAAAAGATTTGATGCCCTCTTCGACGATGGCTTCGCGCACGTCGGATCTCAAATCCTGCGGATCGAGATTCGCGACCAGCACCGCCCTGCCGCTTGTCAGCACCTGGCCCACAATGCCCTCGCCCTCTGAAAATTCAAGCGCTTTCAGTGATTTGGGCGAGAACCCGTGGCTGACGCGCGGCACCACCTTGGTTTGTTTGTCGTCCCAGGCGAAGACCACGCTCCGATCGGCGTGGAGCATCTCCACTGCGACATCGACGAGCGTCTGGAACACCTGGTTGATGCTCACGTTACGGAGGATCTTTTCGTCCGCGAGGTAGAGGGCTTCCATTTCCCTGCCGCGCGTTTCGAGGGCGTGCGTACGTTCCTGCACGAGGCGTTCCAGTTCGCGGTTGCGATCCTGGATGGATTTTGTCCTCAACCGAAAGCCGCCAGCCACCACGCCGACCGCGGCGATCCCCATCAACACCCGGAACCAGAACGTCTGCCAGAACGGAGGGATCACTGTCACGTTGATCCGAGTGGGGGTGTTGCTCCACACACCGTCACTATTGGCGGCTTTCAGAAGAAGCGTATATTGACCGCCCGGCAGGTTGGTATAGCGCCCATCGCGTTTGGTGCCTATGAAATGCCAGCCTGCATCGAACCCGTCGAGAGTATAGGCGTATTGATTCTTGGCAGGCTGGTTGAAACTTAATGCAGCAAACTCAAACTCGAACGAATTCTGTGGCCAGGTGAGGGTCACCGATTGTGTTGTTTCCACACTTGATTCGAGCGGAACCGGCAAATCCTCCAGCGTGATGGATGTGAGCGCCACCTGCGGCAGATATCGATTATCGGTGATCTCTGCAGGGTGGAAAACGGTGAGACCGTTGATGCCGCCGAAATAAAATTCGCCATCCATGCCTTTTGCATACGCGTTCGAGTTGAACTCGTTGCTTTGCAAGCCGTTCGCCATGTCATAATTCCGGAAGGTCTCGGTATCCGGGTCGAAGCGCGAGATGCCGAAATTTGTGCTCAGCCAAAGCCGCCCAAAATCATCCTCCAGGATTCCATATACATATCCGTTGGGGAGACCGTCCTTCTCGAGATAATAGGTGAAGGTGCCGGTATCGGAGTGATAGAGGTTCAATCCGCCTCCCGCAGTGCCTATCCACAGGCGGTCTTTCGTATCCTGATAAATCGAAAGGATGGAATCACTGCTGATACTCCCTTCGTCTCTTGGATTGTGCATGAAGCGGGTGAAGATCCCGGTCGCCGGGTCAAGCAGGTTCAAACCGAATTCGGAGGTGCCAACCCAGAGCATGCCTTCTCCGTCCTCGTGGATGGCGAGAGGCTTGTTGCCGCTGAGCGCGGCGGGGTTGCTCAAGTCGGCGCGGTAATGGGTGATCTTTCCGGTCTTTTTGTCAAATAGGTCCAAACCGATGGAGGTGCCGAGCCACAACTGTCCCTCGCTGTCCTCTTGAATTGAATAGATGTAGTTCGCACTGAGGCTCTCTGGATCAGACGGATCGTGGCGGAAATGCGTGAACGTCTGTGAAATTGGGTTGAACCGATCGAGCCCGTTTGTTGTGCCGATCCACAGGATGCCGTCGCTGTCTTCGAAGATCGACAGGAGCCAGTTCGACCCGAGGCTGTCTGGCTTAGCAGAATCGTTTGCATAACGGACGATTTCGCCGGTGCGCCAGTTGAACCGGTTCAATCCGCCTCCGGAGGTGCCGAGCCAGGCAAAGCCGTCCTCGTCCACCTCGATCGGAAAGATGAAATTATTGCTCAGGCTTTCGGGGTTTTTGGGGTCGTGGCGATAATAAGCGAACTTGTCGCGGTTGCGGTCGTAGCGATTTACACCGCCGCCGTAGGTGCCGAACCACAGCACGCCTCCTTGATCCTCAAAGATCGAAATGATGAAATTGTTGCTCAGGCTTCTCAGGAATGAGGGATCGTTTTGATAGTGTACGAAACCGTCTCCTTCGTTCTTGAGACGTTCGAGCCCGTTGGATGTGCCAATCCATAGATTCCCTGTGCTGTCGGTCTGCAGCACGTTGATCGAGTTGTCCACCAGGCTGTCCGGATTGTTCCTGTCGTGCACGAAGTATGTGAATTGTCCATTCGCCGGATCGAACAGGTTCAAACCTTTTTGTGTACCCACCCACAGCCTGCCCTCCTTGTCTTCGGTGATCGACGTGACGCGGTCGCTGCTGATCGTGGTCGGGTTGTTTTCGATCGATTGATAGAGGATAAATTCACCCGAAGCCGCGTCGAAGCCATTCAGTCCGCCGTCGAGGGTGCCGATCCATATCCTGCCGAATGAATCCTGGTATATCGTGCTGATGTTTTTACTGCTTACTTTTTCCGATTGGATGGAGATGCCCGGCTCATTTTTGATCGTTTCGGCAATGGCTTGTGCATCGGGGCTTCCTACAATTTCGCCATCCACGCTCGGCAGGGGGGTGAGGTACGGAAACCGGTGAAACGAGCCGGTCGCCGCGTTGAAGCGATTCAGCCCGTTGAGCGTGCCAACCCACAAATGGTTTGTCTTGTCCACCAGCAGGGCGCTTACGTGGTTGTCGCTTAGACTGCCCGGGTCCTCTTCATTAAATAGATATTGAGTAAACGAATCGGTCGCCGGGTCATACCGGTTCACACCTCCAAGGCGTGTGCCAACCCACAGGTAGCCGTCTTGATCTTCTGCAATGGCGGTGATCCAGCCGTCGCTGATGCTGTTGGGGTTGCTCGGTTCGCGCTTGTGCACCTTAAAAGAATAGCCATCGTACCGGTTAAGTCCGTCCTCTGTGCCGAACCACAGAAAGCCGCGCCGATCCTGGAAGATCACGCGAACGGAACTCTGGGAGAGTCCCTGCTCGATGCTGATCGATTCGAAGCGGAGGACGCAATTGCAGATCTCGGGGAGGGTGGATTCCCCGGTAACGTTCAGGGCTGGAGGCCGGCTGTCTGCCGCGGAATCGACTCTGGGCGTGGCAAGAGGCGGGATCCCGCCTGCGCAGGAGGCAGTCCCAATGAGGAGGATGATCCCAATACCAAGAAGCAGTCTCTGAATCGTCAATCGTTCCATCACGGTAATTATAGACCTATCTCACGGATCGTACACAACCCTGATTTTATTCGGCAAAGGACCAGTTCAAATACCCCTCGGCAGAGGGGTTTTTATAGATCAGGGACGGCGTTGAAGGGTTGTTCGCCCCATGCCTTTCGATGGAGATCAATCCATTCGTTCGGCGGTGGTGAAATACCTTTGCGGGCGGATGCTGGATTTGCCTTCGGTATGTATCATGATGGCGGATTAGTTAACTAATCTGCTTTGCTTTCTCACTTTCTCCTCACGCGAAAGCAATTCTATGGATCGTGAGGCGGACACCGGGACCTACGCAGCCTGGTTTCCGCCTCGCTCTTTATCAGCGAAGGAGGTGATCGGCGCCGAAATCTGGATCACAGTTCCACGTTTCATATTACATTCATATCTCAAGGAGAGAAGAGCATGAAAAACAAGAGTTTGCATTATCTGTTCAGCGTGCTGATCGCGCTGAGCATGATCCTTGCGGCGTGCGCGCCGCAGCAACAGGCGACGGAAGCCCCCACCGAAGCACCTGCAGCGGCAACCGAAGAGCCCGCGGCAACTGCCGTTCCGACTGAAGAACCTGCCGCACCTCAAACCGAACGCCGCGGCGGCTGGCTCGATGAAATCGTTGTCTCTGTGGTGGATGGCGATTCCGCCGTATCTCAGATTCAAGCCGGCGCGATCGACTTCTACTCGTTCGGCCTTGCCTCCGACAAATTTCCCGTGATCAAGGATGCGGGCATCTCGACCACACAGTCGCTTGGTGCATATTATGGAATGAGTTTCAACCCGGCTGTGTTCACCGATACGGCGGTTTTGAATCCGTTCTCAAACCGCAAAATCCGCGAGGCGACGAACTGGTTGATCGACCGCAACTACATCAACCAGGAAATTTATGCCGGCGGATCCCTGCCGAGGCTGCTCCCGGTCACCACACAATTGGTGGAATATACCAACCTGATTGAGACCGCCCGCGCCCTCGAAAGCAAGTATGCCTACAATTTCGAACGCGCCAAGGAAGTGATTGACGCTGAAATGCCTGCCATGGGCGCCGAACTCGGTGCTGACGGCAAGTGGCAATATAACGGCGCACCGGTGACGTTGAGCTTCCTGATCCGCTCCGACGGCGACGGGACGCGCAAGCCGATGGGCGATTACTTTGCCAATCAGTTGGAGAGCGTCGGTTTTACCGTCGATCGCCAGTACAAGACCGCCTCCGAGGTTTTCCCGATCTGGCTGGGCACAACCGCCTCCGATGGCTTATGGCACATGTATACTGCCGGTTACATTCCCGCCGGGTTTGGTTCCCTGCGCGATGAAAGCGGCAACATCCAGCAGAG
Source organism: Anaerolineales bacterium (assembly GCA_035514655.1). Lineage (GTDB taxonomy): Bacteria > Chloroflexota > Anaerolineae > Anaerolineales > Villigracilaceae > Defluviilinea. The sequence goes on along the minus strand of DATKAU010000171.1, from coordinate 7,830 downwards.
CTATTTGAACACCAGCATCCAGGCGAGCGAACCCTTCATTTCGAATGTTGCTGATACCGAATTCCAACAACTCGGCGATGACCTGGCGCAGGGCAATTACTCCTCGAAAGAGGAGCGCGATGCCATGATGGCGCGGGCGCTCGAACTTTCACTGGAGGATTCATTGTTTGTGTGGATCGTCGATCAACAGACCTACTCACCGCACAGCAACAACGTGCAGGTGACCTGGGATCTGGCGACGGGTCCTGAATCCACCAACGTCGGTCCTTACAACCTCCGCTTCACAGATCAAGAAGGCGGCACGCTGAAGGTCGGAACGAACGACCTGTTCACCCAGCCATGGAACACGGTTGGTGGCAGTAACTGGGCGTGGGATGCCGGTGTGATGCGCGCCACCACCATGGGCACATCCAATGCCGGCGGCGGCGGCGGGTTGATGGCTGATCCATATACCGGTCTCGCGTGGCCTCAGCGCGTTGTAAGCGCTGAATTGGTCTACAAAGAAGGCCTCTCGATCAACAAAAACCTCGATTGGCTTACGGTAAGCACAGCACCTCAGATTGATGTCCCTGAGGATGCGTGGGTTGATTGGAATGCCGCAGAACAGCGCTGGATCACCGCCGGGGAGAAGTTCCCCGATGGGTTGACCGCGAACGTCAAGAGCGTTGTCGTGTACCCGGATGATTTGTTTGAGACCGTGAAGTGGCACGATGGCAGCCCGATCTCCATGGGTGACTTCGTCATGTCCCTGATCCAGGGCTTTGACCCCGGCAAACCCGAAAGCCCGATTTACGATGAGTCGCTTGCCTTAAGCATCGACGCCGGCCTGGTCTCGTTCAAAGGCTACCGCATCACCTCGACGGATCCGTTGACAATCGAATCGTATACCGATGCCTATGTGTCGGATGCTGAATTGAATGTTGCGCCGTTGTGGCCTCAGTCGCCGTTTGGTCTCTCCGGCGAAAATGCATGGACGGTTCTGGCGATCTCGAACCTCGCAGAAGAGGCAGGCGAACTTGCCTACACCCAGGATAAAGCCGATAATGCCGAGATTGAAAACACGAGCTGGGTTGGCGGACCAAGTCTTGAAGTCCTTGCAAAGTACCTCGATCAAGCCGCGGCAGAATCGTTCATTCCGTTTGAGGCGACCCTTGGCCAGTATGTGACCAAGGAAGAAGCCGACCTGCGCTATGCCAACCTGAAACAGTGGTTTGAAGACCACGGCCACTTCTGGGTGGGCACCGGTCCGTATTTCCTCGATCAGGTGTTCGTCACCGAGAAGTCGCTCGTGCTCAAGAACTTCAGCGATTTCCCCGATCTCGCTGATCGCTGGTCGGTCTTCAGCGAACCGAAACTTGCCACGACCGTCCTCGATGGACCGGGACAGGTCACGGCTGGTAGTGAAGCGGTCTTCGACATCACGGTGAATTTCAAGGACACAGCATACCTGCTCGTCGACATTGCGCGGGTGAAGTACATCCTGTACGATGCCACCGGCACGGTGGTCTCTGTCGGCGACGCAACCGCTGTATCCGACGGCCAATATCAGGTGACCCTGTCTGCGGAGGAAACCTCCAAACTGCCGACCGGATCTGCCAGGCTCGAAGTGGCTGTCGTTCCCATCGCTGTGGCTGTCCCCTCCTTTACCTCCATAGACTTTGTGGCAGTACAGTAGGCTGTTGGTCGTACCATCTGTTTGACGTTGCAGGGGCAGGCGCCGAAATATCCTGCCCCTGCAGCATCTTTGAGAGCGAGAGGAGGACCCCATGTCTGTTCCCACATCCCCAGCGGTTGGATCTCTGCCTGTTAAGAAGGCTACACGCGACAGCACCCTGCTGCGCGTTTCCAAATACATTGCCGTCCGCATCCTTACCCTGTTTGCGACAGTGGTGATCGGTGTCTACCTGACCATCATGATCGCCAATATGGGGGGATTTGTCGATACCATCATGAAGGGGCAGATCCGTGATCGCGTGACACAAGGCATCATTGCCAGCCCGTCTGCGCAGACGATGGAACCCGAGGTGCGGCAGAAACTCATCCAGGACACCATCGCCAAGGAAGAGGAGCGCATGGGGCTCAACGTTCCGATTGCCGTGCGCAATGCACGCTACCTGTATAACGCGCTGACCCTGGACTTGGGCCGCGCCATCAACATGACGTCAGACAGCGGATCGAAACAGGTACGCCTGATCCTTCTCGAACGGCTCCCCGCCACCCTGCTGCTGATGGGCATCTCACAATTGTTCCTGTTTTTTTCGAGCATTTTCCTCGCTCTCAACCTTTCGCGCCGGTACGGGAATTTCTGGGATAAGCTGGTGATCACGCTTTCGCCGACCTCGGCGGTCCCACCCTGGTTTTACGGCATCTTTTTGATCTTGATCTTTGCGGCGTTGTTGAAGGTCCTGCCGTTCGGCGGCATGGTCTCTGCGCCGCCGCCTGACAACCCGCTGGATTATTCCCTGAGCCTGCTCCAACACCTGACACTGCCGGCGCTTTCGCTCATCCTGAGTTCGTTCTTCCTGAGCATTTATAACTACCGCACGTTTTTCCTGATCTACTCCAGCGAAGATTATGTGGAGATGGCGAAGGCAAAGGGACTCGCCTCGCGCGACGTGGAGCGCCGCTATATCCTGCGCCCCACGCTCCCGAACATCATCACCAACTTTGCCCTATTGATTATCACACTGTGGTCGGGAGCAACGATCACCGAGACGGTCTTCCTCTGGCCCGGGCTTGGAAGGACGATCTTCCAAGCCATCGGACTGTATGACCTGCCGATTATCGTTGGTTCCACCATTATCTACGCCTATATGCTGGCAATGACGGTGTTTCTGCTCGATTTCATCTACTCCCTCGTGGACCCGCGTGTAAAGGTTGGCAGCTGAGATGAATGCGATGAAGAATTCCCTGCGCGGGTTGTTTCGATATCCTTCCGCTGTAGTGGGGTTGATCACGGTCCTCCTTCTGGTATCCACCGCAGCCTATGCCATGATCACGATCCCGTACCAGGAGGCGATCCGCTTGTGGCGCGGCGGCGAGGAAGTCTGGTATCAGAACCCCAAATTTGCATCGCCTGCGTGGATCAATTACTTCTCCGACAAAAAATACTCCGAATCGTTCTCGGCGCGAACATCCGATGGGAGTATCCCCAAAGAGGTAACTCCCGCCTCTGAGGGCGCCTCAACGATGTCTGCCGTTTACGCGTTTGATTTCAACGCGGATTATTACCCGCAGGAAATGATCGTCTACCTCACATCCACCTTCGATGAGAAACAGCCGTTTGTTTCGATGGAATGGCTGACGCCTGACGGCAGGACGATCCGCATTGCAAATATCGCCATATCGCAAAATCAGACCTACCGTTTCGCACAGGATGAAAAACTGCGCACGCGCCTGCGGACAGAGAATGTAATCGCATCCTTGTTCTCCGACCCGGAAACCGGTGAATTGCTCAAGGGTCGCTACCAGCTAATGATCTCAGGCGCGACCTTCGAGCCTGAGTCCACCATCGATGCCGAGTTCGTTTTTCACGGTCAGGTCTACGGGCTGGCGGGAACGGATCAGGCGCGGCGTGACCTCATCGTGCCGTTGTTGTGGGGTGCGCCGATTGCGTTGATGTTCGGGTTGATCGCCTCGCTTGGATCCTCCGTGCTGACCTTGATCATCGCTGCTGTCGGCTCCTGGTACGGCGGGTGGCTCGACGAATTGATCCAGCGTATCACCGAGATCAACCTTGTCCTGCCCTTCCTTTCCATATTGATCATGATCGGTACGTTCTATTCCCGGAGCATCTGGGTGATGCTCGGGGCGACCGTGGCGCTCAGTATCTTCACTGGAGCCATAAAATCGTTCCGCTCCATCTTCCTTCAGGTGAAAGAGTCGATGTATATCGAGGCGGCGCGCGCCTATGGGGCGAGCGGTCCGCGCATTGTGTTCAGCTATCTCATCCCGCGCATGATCCCGCTGCTGATCCCGGGGCTGGTCTCCTCGGTCCCCGCATTTGTCTTCCTCGAAGCCTCGCTCGCCGTGCTCGGGCTTGGCGACCCGGTCCTGCCCACCTGGGGCAAGATCATCGAGGACGCCAACGCCAATGGCGCGTTGTACCGCGGCTATTACTACTGGATTCTCGAGCCTGCCATCCTGCTCATGATTACCGGACTTGGGTTTGCCATGCTTGGTTTTGCTCTCGACCGAATCTTCAACCCGAGGTTGCGAGACGCATGAACTCACGAACGGAACAACTCCTTAGAATCGAACACCTAGTTTTACATTTCAAGACGATGAACGGCACCGTGCAAGCCGTGGATGGCGTGGACTTCGATCTCGACTCGAACCGCGCCGTGGTGGTCCTCGGCGAATCGGGATGCGGCAAGAGTTCACTTGCCAAAGCCATGCTGCGCCTCCTGCCGCGCAATGTGGATAAATATGAGGGGAAGGTCTACCTGCAGGGCACGGACGTGATGGCATACGACGACGAGGAGTTCCGCAAGAATGTGCGCTGGGTCGGTATGTCGATGGTGCCTCAGGCGGCGATGAATTCATTGAACCCTGTGATGCAGGTGGGCGATCAGGTGGCGGAACCTGCCATGGTTCATTTGGGTCTCAGCAAAGCGGAGGCGATGGGCCTGGTGGAAAAAATGTTCCAACACGTGGGCGTGCCGCTTGATTTTGTCAACCGCTACCCGTTTGAATTAAGCGGTGGGATGCGCCAGCGCGTGGCGCTCGCGATGGCGCTCGTAACCAGCCCGAACTTGATCATCCTCGATGAACCCACCTCTGCGCTCGATCTGTTGACGCAGGCGAACATCATGAACGTTCTCAAGCGGATCAAGCACGAACTGGGCACTTCGTTCATTCTGATCACGCACGATATCGCCACCTCCAGCGAACTCGCGGACGAAGTCGCCATCATGTATGCAGGGCAGGTGGTGGAGGTTGGGCATGCGCGCGATTTCTTCCCCGCGCCGCTCCACCCGTATGCGCAGATGTTGATGGCAAGCGTGCCTCGCCTGCGGAGCGACTCAGATCCGATGTTCATCACCGGTCAACCGCCGAGTTTGTTGAACCCCCCGAAGGGATGCCGTTTTGCGGCACGCTGCCCATACCGCTTCGCGAAGTGTGACGAGGAGCCTCCCATGCTCGGGAAGAACGGGCGCAAGGTCAAATGCTGGCTGCATGCATAGGCAGGAGGCTGACATGGAAAAATATCTCGGTTTTGCCTGGATGATCGCTACAGTGATCTCCTGGATTTCGTTTGGTGTGGCTTCCTGGTTCCTTGCAGATGATTTCGAACCCGGAACGCTGGTGCTCACCATACTCTGGTTTTTGATGAGTTTGGTACTTTTTTGGATCGGTTTGCGTTTCCGTAAATCTCAATGATGGGTCGTCATGTCTTCATCTGCCCTGTATGATGTACTCCACAGCTTCAAGGATATTCACAAAGTCGTGCTCAATCTTGCGGATGACCTGAACGATGAACAGTTGAACTGGAAGCCTGATGGATACAGCACGTCCATCGGGTTCCACATGTGGCATCTTGCGCGGGAATCGGATTACCTCAAAGCTGCGATTCTCCACCATTACCCCGGTTTGGAACTTGGCTACGAGGATGAAGGCGAGATCTGGATCCGTGAGAATCTGGCACAGAATTGGGGCTTCCCTGTCGAAGCCCGCGAGACAGTTGGGACCGGTTTGAGCGACGAGGTCGCTGCGGCATTGCCGATACCCCCGAAATCTGAACTGCTGGATTATTTACGCCGATCCTATGAGGCGATCGAGGAATTTATCGAACGGCTGGATTCGAAATATCCGAGCTTTGAGAATGTGGACGATGAACTGAGAAAGAAGATCGAAAATACCCGTTTGAACCTGCTGGTCTTCTTTACGCATGACTGCCGTCACCTCGGGATGATGGAATGCCTGAAAGGTCTGTTGACCGGTTTTGGTTCGGCAACGGAAAAGAGAAAATAATTGCTGCGTTAAGCGATTCAGGAGAAAGAGATGATCACAGACCTGCGAGAGGTACTTATGAGCACACAGGATATCAACGCACCCCAGCCTTTACTCTCCATCAAGGATTTGCATGTGTGGTACGAACTGCGCCGGTTCGGCTTTGGCCACGCGGGCTATGTCAAGGCGGTGGACGGGGTTACATTTAACCTGGAGGAGGGGGAGACCGTGGCAGTCGTCGGCGAGAGCGGATGCGGCAAATCGAGCCTGATGAAAACGATCCTTGGATTGAACATCCCAACCAGAGGTGACGTTGTGTTCGACAATGAGTCGCTTTCCGGATTGAAGGGAGCTGGTCTGCAGCGCTATCGTTTCAAGATCGGGTACGTCCAGCAGGATCCGTACGGCGCACTGCCGCCGTTCATGAACGTGCAAAAAATTCTGGAGGAGCCGTTGATCATCAGCGGCATGAAAAACAGGGAGGAGCGCCTGGAGCGCATTCACAAGGTGATGGCAGAAGTGAAGATGCACCCGGTGGAGGATTTTCTGCAGAAGTTCCCGCACATGTTGAGCGGCGGACAGCAGCAGCGCATCGTGATCGCGCGCGCCATGCTTCGCTACCCGAAATTGATCGTCGCCGATGAGCCGGTCTCGATGCTCGATGCCTCGGTGCGTGTTGAGATTCTCAAACTCATGCGCGCACTGCAGGAGGCGCACGGGCTGTCGGTGATCTACATCACACACGATCTTTCAACGGTGAAATATTTCTCGGCGCGCATCTTTGTGATGTATGCGGGCAACCTGATTGAAAAAGCGGACACGCGCCGCCTGCTCGAGAATCCCCTGCACCCCTACACCCATGCCTTGCTTGCCGCCACCTCCGACCCCGATGCACGCAATGCGGATTCGTTCAAAGAGGTTCCGCCCGGTGAGCCGCCGAGTCTGGTGAACCCTCCCAAAGGATGCCGCTTCCACCCGCGCTGCGCGAAAGCCATCGCGGGATTGTGCGATGAAAAAGAACCGCTCGACTTTGAGCCCGAGCCAAATCATTATGTGGCTTGCTGGTTGTATCAGCCCCAATGAACCGTCTCTCCCCCCGCTTCATCCTCAGCCTCGGCGTGATCCTGATGCTTCTCGGCATTGTCCTGCCCTTCTTGATGGTCATCCGTGTATTGGAATCCACGTTCTTTCTTAATTTCTTTTCGTGGGGGGCATCTGTTGCAGGGTTGTCATTTGGGACGATTGGCTTTGCAACATCCAACCGGATAAAAAGAGACTAAAAAGGAAAAGAGCGATGCCGATCAACTGCATCGCTCTTTTTGATTCCAACCGCACTATTTCAATGTTCGTATAAAGGCAACCGCCTGCCAGATCTGTTCGTCGGTCAGTATGCCACTCCATCCGATCATGGACGTGCCAGGCTTGCCCGAGGAAATGCGCCAGAAGAGATAATCGTCGCCTGCAACGGTTTGTAAATCAGCGAGATTTTTCGGTTTGGGGTTGAGCGACTGTCCGGAAGGTCCGTCGCCGTGTCCCTGTGGTCCGTGGCAGGCTTCACAATAGACGTGAAAGATATCTGCGCCGTCATCCGCTGCGTTTTCGCCGAGCGGATTGGCCATACCGGCGAACTCTCCGGGTACAGATTCGAGTGTGCCGATGCTTTGCGGCGAATTAGCAGTACTTTCACACGCGACTGTTACGAATACAGCAAGGATGAATGGGATTAACAATTTTATTTTCAAGATTCGATTTCCTTTGCATCCAATGCCCGGAAGCGATGGATGAAATACACCCCCAACGCGAACAGCCCGATGGCAGTGGCTTGGTGGACCAGGGCGATAACGATGTTGACGGATGACAAAACCGTCAATATGCCGA
>DATKAU010000170.1:0-9681 GCA_035514655.1 Anaerolineales bacterium | reverse complement strand
TGTCACGAAAAAACTACAGCGGAAGATCATCCCGATCGGGTCGTTCATCATCGCCACCGAAAAACTGTCCGACGAACTCGCGCGCGAACTCAGCCCGAATAACCGCATGATCTTCGATTCGATGCACTACCTCAACTATTTCCGGCTGTGGGACAACCGCATGATTTTCGGCGGCCGGGCGGCATTCTTCCCTGAAAACAAAAACACCATCGCCCGCAGCGCGGAAATTTTACGCCGCGAGATGATCCGCGTGTACCCGCAGCTGCGCGACGTGAAAATTGACTACGTATGGGGCGGCACGCTTGACTTTGCGTTCGATATGATGACACATGTCGGTGAAGTGGACGGCGTGTATTATTCGCTCGGCTACGCTGGCCATGGCGTGGCGATGGCTTCGCATCTGGGCAAGGCCGTCGCCGAGGCAATGCTTGCCGGAAACATCAAAGAGCATCCGTTCGCAAAATTCGACTTCCCCGGTGCCCCGTTCGGGCTCTATAACGGCTTCCCCTGGTTCCTGCCCTTCGCCGGCGCGTGGCAGAAGATTTTGGATTGGATCGAGTAATCGGAGTAAAATTAGTCCAATTAATTAATTTCCTCGCCACAGGGAACACAGAGCCAAAAGAGAGCTTCATCATTTCTTCTCTATGATCTCTGTGAACTCTGTGGCTGATTTTCACAATATTGTCGACTCGAGGAGTTAATCCATGGCAACAACAAAACGCAAGCCCGCCAGGGCAAAGGCAAAGCCTGCAAAACACGCGGCGGTGAAACCGGCGAAATTTTCCGGCGAGGTGTTCTACCCGCCGAAGGGGGTCATCGAGCAGGCACGGTTGAAGGATTGGGATAAGCTCCACCGCTTCGCCAAAAAGGACTTCCGCGCCTTCTGGGAAGCCGAGGCAAAGGAACTCGAATGGTACGGCAAATGGAGGAAGGTGCTCGATGATTCCAAAAAACCGTTCTTTAAATGGTTCACGGGGGCAAAGGTCAACATCGTCCACAATGCCATCGACCGTCACCTGAAAAACCACTACAAGAACAAACTCGCCCTAATCTGGGAAAGCGAAGACGGGCGGGATCATCGCACATTTTCATACTACGCCATGAACCGCGAAGTGACACGCATGGCTAACATCATCAAAGCCATGGGCGTGAAAAAGGGCGAACGCGTGACGATCTACATGGGGCGTGTGCCCGAGATTGTCTTTGCCATGCTGGCATGCGCGAAGATCGGCGCGATCCACTCGGTGGTGTTCGGCGGTTTCTCGGTTGACTCGCTGCAGGGCAGAATCGAAGACAGCCGGTCGAAACTTGTCATCACCTGCGACGGCTCGTTCCAGAACGGGAAGGTTGTTCAACTTAAATCCATTGTGGATGAGTCGCTCAAGCGTTGTCCATCTGTCGAAAATGTGATCGTTGTCAAACGCGTGGGACATGATGTGAACATGGAGACCGGGCGCGATCGCTGGTATCACGAATTGGTCGAGGAACCCATTGCGCATGGCAAATGCGAAACAGAAGTAATGGACGCGGAGGATCCGCTCTTCATCCTGTACACAAGCGGCTCCACAGGCAAGCCAAAGGCCATCGTCCATACGCACGGCGGATACATGGTCGGCACGTACGCGACCCTCAAATATTGTTTCGATGTGCGCGACGACGACCGCTGGTGGTGTACCGCCGACCCCGGCTGGATCACGGGTCATTCCTATCTTGTATATGGTCCGATGCTCAACGGAGTGACCTCCTTCCTCTTCGAAGGCGGACCCTCCCACCCCGAACCCAACCGCTGGTGGCAATGCGTGGAGCGTTATGGGATCACGATTTTTTACACCGCGCCGACCGCCATCCGCGGACTGATGCGCTTCGGCGAATCGTGGCCCGACAAGCACGATCTCTCCTCCCTGCGCCTGCTCGGCACCGTGGGCGAGCCGATCAACCCCGAAGCATGGAAGTGGTACCACCGCGTGATCGGCAAAGGCAATCTCCCGATCATCGACACCTGGTGGCAGACCGAGACCGGCGCCTTCATGATCACGCCCACGCCCGTCGTGCCGCTCAAGCCGGGCTCTGCCACCCGTCCGTTCTTTGGGCAGGAGGCGGAGATCGTGGATGAGCATGGCAAACCTGCCGGAGACGATACCGAAGGCTATCTCGTGTTGAAGAATCCCTGGCCCGCGATGCTGCGGACAATTTACGGCGACCCGGATCGTTACGTCAGCCAATATTGGAGCAAGTTCCCCGGCAAATACACCACCGGTGACTCCGCCAAACGTGACAAGGATGGCTACTTCTGGATCATCGGCAGGGTGGATGATGTGATCAAAGTCTCTGGTCATCGCCTGGGCACAGCGGAGGTCGAATCGGCGCTGGTCAGCCATCCCGCCGTAGCGGAAGCCGCGGCGATCGGCCTGCCGCACGATTTAAAGGGGCAGGCAATTTACACGTTTGTCCTGCTCCGCGCGGGCAAGGTGGCATCGGCGGAACTGGCAGAAGAACTTCGCCAGCATGTTGCCACTCACATGGGACCAATCGCCCGCCCCGAGGAGGTGCGCTTTGTGGATAAACTCCCGAAAACGCGCTCCGGCAAGATTATGCGCCGCGTATTGAAAGCCCGCGCACAGGGGTTGCCGGAGGGTGACATTAGCACTCTGGAGGAGTGAGAGGAAGAAAAAATTTAGAGTCTGAAGAATTTGAGAGTTGCCCCGCTTATAAGATAAAAATCCGAAAGGCGGGGCAACTCTTTATCAAAAATTGGAAAACCAACATATCCCACTCAATGTATAATTCATTGTATGGCAACCAAAAAACATCAGGAATACGAAAACGAAATCCTGCAATGGCAGGCGGAAAAATATGATGCGTTGACCGGCGAGAACGGCTGGGTGGCGCTGGCAGGGCTGTTCGACCTTCAGGAGGGACGTAACCTGATCGGCTCGAACCCGATGTGTGAGGTGATCCTGCCCGAGCGCGCGCCAACGTTTCTGGGAATAGCAGCGTTGAAGGGAAATGTCATCCGCTTTTTGTCGGCGGAGGGGGTGAATGTGAAGATCAACGGTCGATCGACTCAGAAGGCAGTCCTCCATACCGCGCAGGAGGCGAAGCCAAGTTTCATCACGTGGAACGATCTGCGGCTCGTCATCCACGAACATGCCGGAAAATACGCCATCCGTATCTGGGATAACCAGCGCGAGGAACGATTCCGCCTCCCACCCTTGAAATGGTTTCCGATCAACCAGAAGCTTCGCTGCAACGCGACATATACGCGTTACCCAAAGCCAAAACCATCGCCACAGGACGACTCAACCGGCGAGGTGGTCGAAGATCGCCTGGATGGATTTCTTTCATTTCGTTTCGAGGGGAAGACGTATAAACTGGATGTGACCCAAACGCAAAGCAAAAAACTGTTCGTCAAGTTCCGCGACGGCACAAGCAGTAAAGAATCCTACCCGCCTAGCCGCTACCTGTACACCGATCCGCCCATCAAAGGGAAAGTTGTTTTGGATTTCAACCGCGCCTACAGCCCGCCCTGCGCGTTCACCCCCTATGCCACGTGCGTGTTCGCCCCGTCCCAAAACACCCTCCCCTTCCGCGTGGAGGCGGGGGAGATATACCGGGGGTGAGTCCTACCCGCCTGCCAGCCGCAATAACGCTTCTGGAACCCAGAATTTTCCATACCCCATAAACCCCAGGACAAGCGAAGCGGCCAGGATCGCCACGCCAAACCAGATCAAGACACGGTCCTTGAAGTCTCGAGTCAACACTTCGAGCCACGTACGTGGACCCACGCCAAAGGCGCGCAAGTCCATGGCATCGATGATGTCCTCCGAACTGATAATCGCATGGATGGTGACGGGGACAAAGATCGGAGCCATCTTCCTCACCTGTTCGATGAGCCCTCCGCTGAGTTTCTCCACCTCATAACCTCGCGCTCTTTGCGCGTCCATCGTCAACTGGAAATCACGCGCGAACGTGGGGATGAAGCGCATGGTCAGATCCATGGCGTAGGCAAATTTATCCGGTAGTCCCAGCCCCTTAAAGGTGATGCCGTACAACGCCGGGTTAATTGAATAGGGGATCAATACGGTCAGGATGGCGATGCTGGAGACGCGGATCATCTGGGTGATGGCATAAAACACACGCTCCACGGTGACAAACAGAGTGGGCACCCAACCCAGGATCGAGAAAGGCGCCTTGTATTCCCGGATCAGGTGTTCCTCCTGATACAACTCCTCCCCGCCGCGGCCTGTCAGGAAGGTCAGAATTGTAAAAAATAAAATAAAGATGATGATAAACAGAAACGGGCGCCGGATTTCCACCCACCTGACTCCGGATGTAAAGAGGAAGATCAACGCGATCGCCCAAAAGAACAGCAGAAATCGGATATCCCAAAACGCCAGGGTGGAGGCAAGAAAACAGCCAAAAAATATAAACCAGGCACGCGGATCGAACCACTGGATCAGGGATTTGCGTTTGCGAAATTTCCAGGCAACCAACATATAGCCATCAGCTTTCAGCGTTTAGTGGTTGGTAGTTGACAGATGTACTGTCAACTACCAACCGTTCACAATCAACGAATCTAACGACCAGACTGTCTCTGCACCGAGGCGTATGCGACAACGAGCAATGGCACAAGAATGGCGGCAAAGATCAAGTTCGGTCCTGCCGCGGGCAGGAACTGCCCGACGATGGTCGCGGGCAACGTCAGCCCGTTGATGAAGATATCGGACAGGGACGCAAAGAGCAAGCCGAGGATGTTGCCCAGCATGCTCCAGGTCACCGCGGTGGCGATCTCCTCGTTGGACTTGAAGAAGTAACGCACCGCCAGCACAAGCACGAAACCGACGACGATCGCTATGCCTGCGAAGAGTGAAATCTGGGCGTCGCCGAAGACGTTATTCTCCGGATCGAAGAACAGCATATTGGGCGTGTTGCGGAATAAGAAATACATTACCGCCGTCAACACAGCCAGCGCACCACTCAAATACAGCACCGAGTTCATGCTTTCCTTGCGGCCTTTGAACAGCATCCAGCAACCGGAAATGAAACCGATCAATCCGTTGCCAATGCTCCACTGGGGAGACAAGCCAAAGCCGGTCAGCGCGTCACCGAACGTGTTGCCCACCGCACCGGTGAAGAACCCGACCACGGGACCAAATGCGTACCCGAAGAACATCGGGATCACAATCGCGGGGCGGAGGGCAACCTGGCTGATCGACGGCACCACGAAGACTGTTCCGTTGAACAGATAGGAGAACACGGCATACAGCGCCGCGCCGATCGCCATCCAAACCACCTGGCGCGTTCCCACTTCCCATGCCGCGTTTTCCTTCGTCGAGTAATACACCGCGTAGGCGATTGCCAGCCCGACCAGCACGAAGACGAAGCGGATGACCACGGTACCCTGATCCGTCGAGAAATTGAACAGGGCGCCCTCCTGCGCCTCGCCTGCGCCAAGCACAAACATGACAACCGCGAAGAACACCACTACCACCCCCAGGAATATAAGTATCGATCGATTCATTTCATCTTCTCCTCTGTCTGAATTAAATATGCGCCAACGCTTCAGCCTTCATGAATCGGCCCGTTGTACCGAGTCGTTTAAGGTTGAGACTCAGCAGCGAGGTCGGCACAAGGCGGTTGGCTTTGAGTCTGTCGAAGTCGCGCAGCACTTCATGAGGCGGTCCATCGGCAACCAGGCGCCCGTCGTTCACGATCAACACACGATTCGCATAAATGACCGCCAGATCAACATCGTGTGTGATAAATAGGATGGCTTCGAATGAGGGCAATTGCAGGATCGAATCCATGAAGTTCATGTAATTCTGATAATCCTGTCCGGCGGTCGGCTCATCCATCACAAGGATGCGCGACTGCATCGCCAGGATCGCCGCAATGCTCACGCGCTTCTGCTGGCCGAACGACATGGCCAGCGGCGGGTCGTCTTCCTTCTCTGAAAGATTTACAATTCTCAGCGCCTCTCTCACCTCCGTTTCGATCTGCTCCCTGGGATGACCGAGATTCTTCGGACCAAACGCCAACTCCTCGCGCACGGTTGGCGCAAACAACATGTGACTCGGGCTCTGGAATACATAACCCAACGTGCCCGCAATCTGGGCGACACTGGATTTCCTCGTGTCGCGACCATTCACCAGCACACGCCCGGCTTTCGGTTTGAGCAGACCGATCGCATGCTTGACAAGCGTTGTCTTGCCAGACCCGTTAGGACCCAGCACGGCGATAACATCGCCGCGGTTGATTTCGATGTTGATGCCGTGGAGGACCTCGACACCGGACTCGTACCCAAAAGCGACATTCTCAAACCTGACCAGCGACTTAGACTCCTCCGTGCCTGCCGCGCCGGGGAGAATCGTGATTTCCGCCTGAGGCGGATCCTGCTTCGCGCGCTCGACGATGACTTCCGCCGACATCTTCACCTCGCGATAGTTCACCACCCTAGATAACCCCGAGAGTTCCCCAAGGTAACGGATCTCGCCTTCGCTCATGAACATCACGCGTTCAGGCTTGATGCGCATCACATCCTCCACGCGATGTTCCACTATGAGAATGGTCATGCCTTGATCCGCAAGAAAGCGCGCCGTATCCAGCGCGTCCTGCGCAGATGCCGGGTCGAGACTCGCCAGCGGTTCATCGAGTAGCAAAATGGACGGTCGCATGGCGAGCACACCCGCCAATGCCACCTTTTGCTTCTCGCCGCCAGAGAGGGTAAATGTCTCCCGCTCGCGCAAGTCAAAGATTTTCAGGAACTTTAACGCTTCATCCGCCCGTTGAATAATCTCTTCACGCGGGACATTCAAATTCTCCAAACCGAACGCCACTTCGCTCACCACCTTGGTGCCAAGAATTTGCCGCTCCGGGTCCTGAAGCACAGTGCCTATTTTTTGCGAGATCTGTGAAAGTTTCCAGTCTTTCGTGTCCTCCCCAAAGACCGTCACGCGTCCATTCACCGCACCTTTGTACGAACGCGGCACCAGCCCGTTGATGCAACGAATCAGGGTTGTCTTGCCGCAACCGCTGGCTCCGGCAATCAGCAAGACTTCTCCCCTGTTTGCCTCAAACGAAATATTTCGAATCGCCGTGATCTGACGGTCTCGATATCGGAAGGACAAATTTTCTACCGCCACCGCCGGAGTTGCCATCATTCACTTGAGAAAGTCACTAAAATTTCGTCGCCAGTCTTGACGCCCAATGCCGCTGCCGCGTTGCCGTTGACCACGGCAACACTCAGGAAGCCCGTGCTGTTCATAAGTGCAACAACGTCCGCCTCATTCCGGTCACCGAACGTGTTGACCAGACCCCTGATTTCGGTGCCGTTCAACCTCACGAGGATGTTCTCTTTCATCCCTAATGCCGCGCCGAGATGCTCGACTTTGATATTCGATGCAATGTTCCCAAAATGATCGATGTGAATCACCTCGCCGCACAAACCGCCATCGATTTTTTTCGGGCTTCGAACCGTCAATCGTACAGGATCGTTGAACGGTACGCCCAGCTCATCCAACGAAACACCGTTCGCCAGATGCGCGGCGACTGGTGAGAAAATATCCCGCCCGTGAAACACAGAACTGACTTCAGGCAGCCAGTATTGGGTGCGGTTTAATTCTACAAAGTGCGTCTGCCAGCCGGAATCCTGTGCGCGTTCGAGCAGACCGGTGATCGTCCCATTATCGGGACCGACATAAAACCAGTCGCCGATCTGCGCAGCCATGGGGCGCCGCCTCGTACCCACACCCGGGTCAACCACCACAACATGCACAGTCCCATTCGAGAAGTACGGGGCGGAACGCGCAAGAATGTATGACGCCTCACTGATATTCTGCGGTTGAATCATATGACTCAGATCTGAAATCTGCACCGATGGATTAATCCCCCAAATGACTCCCTTCATCACCCCCACGTTTCCATCCTTGATGCCAAAATCCGTCATCAGGGTAATTACGGGCACATGTCACTCTTCAGGCGATGCATACCACAATTATATAACATCCAAACACGTTTATCAAAAACAAACTCCCCGCATCATCATCGCGGGGAGTCTTTGTCACTGCACAAACTGCAGGAATACGGATTCGAGATCCGCCTCGGAAGTGTAGCCAACCCATTTTTGGATGACCACACCGTTCGGGTCGAGGAAGTAGATCTCGGGCTGGTAGTAGAAACCCAGCGTCTGTTGAATGTTGAAGGTCAGAGGGTCGTCTGCGTCCAGGTAACTAAAGATAATTTTGCCAAAATATTTCGCTTCGAGCCCATGAACCATGGGCGCCATGGCGCGGCAGGTACTTCAGGTAAAGCGGAAGAATTCGACAAATTGGTACTGCCCGGACGCCAAGCTGACCGTGGTGGGGTCGGTGGCATGAAGGTCGGGTCCGCGCGAGGTGGCTACGGGAATCGGAGTTTGTGTGGGGGGAGCTTGCACAGCGCCCAGATCCTGAGTCGGAGCCTCGAGGGTCGGCGCGGCGGGCAATAAAGGTGAAGCACTCGGCTCGAGGATCACCGGATTAGGTGGAGCCTGAGTCGGAGTCGCCTGGGGGGTGCACGCAGCCCCGAGCAAGGCAATCAGTATCAAACTGGGGAGGAGGCGGGTTTTCATCTTCTTCAAGGACAGTTTGTACCATAAATTCCTTACATAAATGTTACAAATGCCATCTTTGACGACCGTGCCCTCCTACGCTATACTACGGACTAACCGATTTCAATTGGAGGAAGCATGGCTGGTTTCAAACTCACTTACGGAACTATGTTCAACCCGCCCGAAGACCTGCATAAGGGATTCGATAAAGCCGTCGCAACACTCAAACAGAATCTTGGCAGGGAATACGCCATGATCATCGATGGGCAGGATGTCTTGGCGGACGAGAAGTTCGAAGACCGCTCGCCCGTGAACACCAACTGGGTGCTGGCGCGAATGCAGAAAGGCAACGCACTGCACGCACGAATGGCAATCGAAGCCGCGCGCAAGGCATTCCCCGCCTGGAGCCGCACGCCGTGGCAGAAACGCGTGCAGCTCGTACGCAAGGCTTCTGCGAATATCGAGAAGCGCCTGTTCGAACTCGGCGCGGCGATGGCGCTCGAAGTGGGCAAAAACCGCATGGAGTCTCTTGGAGATGTGCAGGAGACCGCCGACCTGATGTATTTCTCCGCGCAAATGATGGAGGAAAATAACGGCTTCATCAAACCGATGGGCAAGGATCCGCTCACCGGTTTTGACGCTACGAATATGTCCGTACTTAAGCCGTACGGTGTGTGGTTGATCATCTCACCGTTCAACTTTCCCTTCGCACTTACGGGCGGACCGACCGGCGCGGCGCTCGCCGCAGGCAACACGGTCGTGATCAAACCGGCAACGGATACCGCGTGGATTGTCAGGCTCTATGCTGAATGTCTGCGCGACGCGGGCTTCCCGCCCGGCGTGGTCAACTTTGTGACAGGTCCCGGTTCGACGCTCGGGCAGGCATTGGTCGACAGCCCCGAGATCGACGGCGCAACCTTCACCGGCTCGTTTGATGTGGGGATGAAGATGTTCCGCGATTTCGCCCAGCGTAATTACGTGCGCCCGATTGTGCTGGAACTCGGCGGAAAAAATCCTGCGATTGTCTCGCGCAACGCCAATCTCGAAGATGCAACAACCGGCATCTACCGCTCGGCATTTGGCTTGCAGGGACA
>DATKAU010000169.1:0-17997 GCA_035514655.1 Anaerolineales bacterium | reverse complement strand
CGCACGCATGCCCCCGCCTCCTGGTGGTTCGGTGACACTACCGGTTTAGCCCGCCGCGATTTCGAACTCGGCGCGTTCGCCTGGGTTGGTGAAGCCGATCCCGATGTGCAAACACTCTATGCCTGTGACCAGATTCCTTTGCCTTCCAATGGCTGGTCAGGGCAGAACTACATGGGTTGGTGCAATGAAGCCGCCAGTGTTGCGGTCAAGAATGGCGCCAATACTCTCGTTCAGGATGAACGAGCAGACTTCTATACGGCGTTCCAGGCTGAGTTCACCAAGGATGTCCCAAGCATCCCGCTCTTTAACCGCACAGAAACTCATGCCACCAGCGCGGCTCTGACCGGTTACGACCCACGCCCCGGTGAACCGTACTACACGTATAACATTTACGACTGGGAAATCCCCGGCAGTGACACGATCGTAATGGGCTTCCCACAGGAACCTGCCTCGCTTTTCGTGCTCGTGGAATCTGCTTACGTGGCGAACGTTGCCTACACCTTGATCCGCCCGAATTTGATAACCTGGCTAGACTATACAGCCGCCGCATCTTTGATCAAGGAATTGCCCACGATCGAAAGCGGCCTGACGCTCAATAATGACGTTGAGGTTTCCGAAGGCGCCAAGGTTGTGGACGCCAATGGCGATGTGGTCGATCTCGCGGCTGGCATGTCCATCAAGAACTCCGCTGGCGAGACCGTCGAGTACACCGGTGGCACCGTCACCATGAAGCAGTTGGTTTCGACCTTCGAACTGATCGACGGACTCACCTGGGAAGATGGGACCCCCGTCTCGCAGGCTGACCTCGAACTTGGTTACGCCATCAACTGCGATCCCGAATCCGGCGCCACTTCCTTCATCCTCTGCGATAAGACGCAGGGCGTCGAATACAACGGAACCAGCTGGACCTACACCTGGCTCCCCGGCAACCAGGATCCGCTATACTTCGAGAGCGGCTTGCTCTCCCTCTATCCTGCTCACGTGCTGGGTGATGTCCCTGCCTCCGAATGGGCGACCAATCCTCTCGTTGCCGAGACTCCTCTTGCCTACGGCCCCTATCGCATCGTCGAATGGGTCAAGGGCGAGCGCATCGTCTACGCCGCGAATGAATTCTGGGCTGGTCCTCCCGTCAAGACCCCGAATATCGTGATCCAGATCATCACCCCCGAAAGCCAGGAAGCCCTGCTCCTCGGCGGTGAGATCGACACGCTCGCTTCGGAAGCCGTCGTCAGCCCGACCGAAACGCTGGCTACTGCAGCTGCGGAAGGCACGATCAAGCTTTTTGTGGAACCAAGCGCGACCTGGGAGCATATCGATCTCTCCCTGTTCATCCGCTAAATGTTCCTATTGTAAGTGTATGAAAATAGGTGTGCCTCGAAAGAGGCACACCTATCTCAAAATGTGAGGTGCTCTCATGACCGCATTCTTTATCCGTAGAATTTTCCAGATGATTTTGGTGGTATTGGTTTCAGCAGTTGCATCTTATACATTGTTGAATTTGGCTCCAGGAGGTCCGCTTGCCGGCCTCAGGCAGCAACAACAAAACGCCCGTTTCAGGATTACGGAGGAGGACATCGCGCGGATTCGCGCTTATTTTGAACTTGATTTATTTCTCCCGTTCCGATTTACCCGTTGGCTGATCGGCGTACCGCGCGGTCCCATCGTCATCGGCGGCAACGAGTATCTTTCCGATTTGATTGTCGGGTGCCGAAAGCCTGTTGAATCCAATTTTTTAAATGAAGACACCGGGGAATTTATAACGAAAATCACCGGATGCAATGAAAACGTGATGATGAAAGACCTGGTGGGGCGGCGTACAAGCCGGGGAATTTTGCTGGGCGATTTCGGTCTGTCATGGAGATTGCTGCGCGATCGTCCGGTCTCGGATCTTCTGGCCAGCAGACTTGTCAAAACAGTTCAATTAATCGGGTTGTCCTCATTCCTCGCCCTGTTGATCGGGATTCCACTCGGCGTATATTCAGCCGTCAGACAATATTCCAGATTCGATTATATTTTCACTTCGCTGGCATTTATGGGTTCTGCCATGCCGACCTTTTTCTTCGGCATTGTGATGATCATCGTCTTTTCAATAGTTCCAAAGGAAGCCGGCTGGCCCTACGTGCCCTCAGGCCTGTCAGAATCAGTGCGGGATTACACGATTCCATTGATCGGTGAGGTGGACGCGGGGTCGTTCAAGGATAGGGTATTGCATCTCATTCTCCCGACCGCCGTGCTCACAATTTTCAATATTGCGTTCTACAGCCGCTTCGTTCGAGCAAGCATGCTCGAAGTGATGCGACAGGATTACGTTCGAACGGCCCGCGCCAAGGGGCTCGGCGAAAAAGTGGTCATCTTAAAGCATGCCTTTCGTAACGCCTTGATCCCGTTCATCACCATTGTCGTTTTCACATTGCCCGGCCTCTTCAGCGGTGCGCTCATCACCGAAAGTATCTTTGCGTGGCCCGGCATGGGGCGTTTGTACCTCCTCGCGCTGGGTGATTATGATTACCCGGTGGCGATGGCGATCTTTTTCATTCTGGCGGTGTTGACTGTGGTTGCCACATTATTGCGGGATCTTCTGTATACCATCGCGGATCCTCGCATCCGCCTATCCTGACCGGGATGAGGTAAATGTCATGTCTGCCGCACAAGTTGCCAGCCTGTCCGCCGAAGCCATAACCATCGAGGAGCGTTCCCCATTCCAGATTGTGTTGACGCGCTTCAGGCGTCATCGTCTTGCGATGGTCTCGCTGTTCGTCATGTCCGCCATCTTCATCATCACCGTTCTTGCCCCGGTCATCGCCCCGTTTACCGTACAGGAACTATCCGTCAGCGATTACTTCGTTCCCTTCGGATCCGTTGATGAAGAGACCGGCCGCGTTCATTATCTCGGCACTGACCACATCGGCAGGGATTACTTCTCCCGTTTGATCTACGCCGGGCGTATTTCCCTCACTGTTGCCCTCGTGTCTGTCCTCATCGCGGAGACGGTTGGGGTCACGGTGGGAGCGATTTCCGGTTTCTTCGGCGGCTGGATAGACGCCGTGCTGATGCGCTTCGTTGAGTTCATGTTGACGATACCGATCCTGCCCTTGCTGTTGATTATTTCGTCTATGCTCCTTCGGGATGAAAACCTCATACCCATCCCTGAACCGGTATTACAATTCATGGGCAAAATCATGCTGTTATCCCCAAGAGACGCGCGCAGCGCGGTCTTGATCATCCTGATTCTGGCAGGTCTCAACTGGTTAACCGCAGCGCAATTGATGCGCGGCATGGTGCTCTCACTGCGGGAGCAGACCTTTGTCGAAGCCTCCCGTTCTCTGGGCGCTTCGAATTTCAGGATTATCACACGCGACATGATCCCGAATGCCATGGCCCCGATCATCGTGGATGCATCGCTGGGTCTGGCGGGATTTATCATCCTCGAAGCGGCCCTCGCCTTCCTGGGGTTCGGGATTCAGGATCCGATTCCGACCTGGGGCAACATGCTCTCCGCTTCACAAGAATTCATGCTCGATCGTCCGTGGCTCCCATTGGTTCCGGGTTTGCCGATCTTCCTGTGCTCGCTCGCATTCAACTACATTGGCGACGGTCTGCGCGACGCGCTTGACCCACGCCTCAAGATGTAAGTGTAAATCGGCTGGCATCCCTCCTTTGGAGCATCCCTGTGGCAGATGTAAAAACAACTCAACCCCTGCTTGAAATCAAAAACCTGAAAACCTATTTTTATACCGAAGACGGAACCGTCCGCGCAGTGGACGGTGTGGATATTGAAGTGTACCCAGGCGAGGTGCTGGGCATCGTGGGCGAATCGGGCTGCGGCAAGAGCGTCACCTCGCTCTCCGTCATGCGCCTCATTGGCCAACCCGGCAAAATCATCGAGGGCGAGATCCTGTACGAGGGAAAGGATCTGCTCAAATTTTCCGAAATCGAAATGAGGGCGGTGCGCGGCAACCGCATCTCCATGATCTTCCAGCAGCCGCAGACATCGTTGAATCCCGTCTTTCGGGTTGGAGAGCAGATCGGCGAAGTGCTCAACATCCACCAGGATTTCGGCAAGGAAGCTGCCCAAAAACGCACCGTTGAATTACTGAAGCAGGTTGGGATTCCCGATCCCGAAAGGCGCATGGAGGCGTTTCCTCACGAACTTTCCGGCGGTATGGCACAACGTGTGATGATTGCCATGGCGCTGGCTTGTGTGCCTGACCTTCTCATTGCAGACGAACCCACCACGGCGCTCGATGTCACGATTCAGGCTCAAATCCTGGATCTGATGCGCAACCTGCGGTCCCAATTGGGTTCGGCGGTGATCCTGATCACGCACGATCTTGGCGTCATCGCCGAGATGGCAGATCGCGTGGCGGTGATGTATGCAGGCCGGATCGTCGAACAGTCCAGCGTCCGCACCCTGTTCAAGGAACCCCTCCATCCGTACACGCAGGGTTTGATCGGCTCCACGCCTGTCCTTGGAAAGGTACGCGATAAACTGGATGTGATCCCCGGCTCGGTGCCCAACCTGATCAACCTCCCCGTGGGCTGCCGCTTCGCTCCTCGATGCCGCGCGCGCGTCAACCACAATTTAACGGTCTGCACGGAGAAGGAGCCGGATCTAATCCAGGTTGGCGAGGATCACCGGGTTCGATGCTGGCTATATCAGGATTCCGATCAGCATACCGCTCCGCTCAAAAAATAACTCCAGGCAGAGATAATCAACATGCAAATGAATTCATCCAAAGATAAATACGATCTCGTTGTCGTCAAAGACCTGGTGAAATACTTTCCGGTGCGCGGAGGTATCTTGCAGCGCGTGACGGGGTATGTGCAGGCTGTGGATAAGGTCAGTTTCACCGTGAAGGAGGGTGAAACGCTGGGGTTGGTCGGCGAATCGGGGTGCGGGAAAACCACCGTCGGCCGATCGATGCTGCGGTTGATCGAACCCACCTCCGGGTCGGTGTTCATCAACGGGGAGGATGTGATCCAGATGCGCCCGCAGTCGCTCAAACAAGCGCGGCGCAACATGCAGATCATCTTCCAGGACCCTTACGCCTCGCTCAACCCGCGCCTGCCCATCGGCGAATCGGTGATGGAGGGATTGCAGATCCACAACATCGGGCATCCCAAGGAACGCTGGGACATCGCCATCACCATGCTCAAAAAAGTGGGGTTGGAGGATTATCACGCGCGGCGGTACCCGCATGAATTTTCCGGCGGGCAGCGCCAGCGCATTGGCATCGCCCGCGCCCTCGCCCTGCAGCCGAAGTTCATCGTCTGTGATGAACCTGTTTCCGCATTGGATGTTTCCATCCAGTCGCAGGTGTTGAATATCCTCAAGGATCTGCAAAGCGAATTCGGGCTCACCTATCTGTTCATTGCGCACAACATGAGCGTGGTGGAGCACATCTCCGATCGTGTTGCAGTAATGTACCTCGGCAAAGTGGTGGAATTGACGAATCGTGAGGAACTCTTCCGAAACCCCCTGCACCCGTATACCATCGCGTTAATGTCCGCCATCCCGATCCCCGATCCCGATGCCAAGCGCGACCGCATCATTCTCAAAGGCGATGTGCCCAGCCCGTTGAACCCGCCGAAGGGCTGCCGCTTTCACCCGCGCTGCCCATGGGCGATCGATATCTGCTCGCAGCAGGAGCCGGAATTCAAGGAACTTGCCCCCGGTCATTTTGTAGCATGCTGGGTGGCTGAACAAAAAATGTGAAACCTGTGGCGCCATGGCGCCACAGGTTCGTTATAATATGGGGACTCTGCAAGACTGGACACATCCATGAGAAAATTTATTTCGATACTCCTGACGTTGGTGATCCTGGCTTCATGCGCGCCGCAGGAGACTGAGATCCCGGTCCTACCCGGTGGAACGCCCACGATCGCCGCGTCGCCTCTGTTCACCCCGACGGCCGTCACGCGTACCCTCACCATCTGCCTCGGCGAGGAGCCGACCACCCTTTACCCGTACGGCAATTTGAACGCCGCGTCGCGAAGCGTGCTTTCCGCCATTTACGACGGACCCATCGATGTGGTCGAATACGATTACGAACCGATCATCCTCGAAAAGATCCCAAACATCGATGACGGTGATGCGCAGGTGAGTTCGGTCACCGTAAGCGCGGGGGATCGAATCGTTGACGCGGACGGTAACGTGGTGCTCCTCGCCACGGGGACGAAACTGCGTCCGTTGGGCTGCCGCGAAGAGGGATGCGAGATCACCTATGACGGCTCGAGTGATATCCAAATGGATCAGTTAATCGTGACCTTCACCATGCTCGAAGGCTTGATGTGGTCCGACGGCGTGCCGGTCACGGCAAACGACTCGGTTTATTCCTTTGAGCTCGCCTCGGATGACGATACGCCCGGCTCGAAATTTGTCATCGACCGCACGCAGATCTATGAAGCCGCGGATGATATCACTACTCAATGGTGGGGTTTGCCCGGCTTCATCGACCCCGACTACATCACCAATTTCTGGATGCCCCTGCCTCAGCATGTGTGGGGAGAATCCACACCAGCCGACCTGAACCGGCTCGATGCCTCATCGCGCCTGCCGGTGGGATGGGGACCGTATATTCTGACGGAGTGGATCGACGGCGAAAGCCTGCATTTGATTAAAAATCTGAATTACTTCCGCGCCTCCAGCAGTCTGCCCCATTTCGATGAACTCGTGTTTTTGATCATGCCCGATGCCAACGCCGCGTTAACGGCCCTGATCGGCGGGACTTGCGATGTGCTCGACTCATCCGTGCGGCTCGATGGGCAGGTGGGCTTGCTTCAACAAATGGAAACCGATGAACAGGCGGATCTGCTCACCGCGCAGACCATGATAATGGAATGGCTGGGCATCGGCATTACCCCGGCTTCCTACGATAACGGCTACAACCCTGCCACCCAGAACGATCGCCCCGATATCTTCCGTGACAGGCGCACACGGCAGGCGCTGGCATTGTGCCTCGATCGCCGGAAGGTGGTCGATACAGTATTGTTCGGGCTCGCGCAGGTTCCGGATAGTTATCTTCCCTCTGACCATTCCCTGCACAACGGCAACTTGCAAACCTATGCATTCAACCCCGAGGCGGGGAGTGAACTCCTCGATCAGATCGGCTGGATCGATGGCGATAACGACACATCCACGCCCCGGCAATCCGTTGGTGTGACGAACGTGCCCGGCGGTACACCCTTGATTCTCACCTATCAGACCTCCTCCGCCACACAACGGCGGCAGGTGGCTGAGATCCTTGCCGAATCGCTCACGCAATGCGGCATCGGGCTTAACACCGTGTATTACACCGCCTCCGATTTTTACGCACAGGGTCCGCAGGGACCGTTGTTTGGCAGGCAGTTCGATCTGGCTGCGTACGCGATCGGCGTGAACAGCCTCGAGCCGCAATGCAGCTGGTTCGATTCCTCGCAGATTCCTTCCGCGGCGAACAACTGGGTCGGCACAAACGTCAGCGGGTATGACAACCCCGAATTTGATTCCGCCTGCAGGGAGGCGCTTGAGTCCCTTCCCGGCGAAACTGGATTTGCCTTGCATCAGGAGGCGCAAGCCATCTTTGCAACTGAACTTCCCTCCATTCCGCTATACTCGCGGCTCAAGGTGGCTGCAACCCGTCCCGACTTCTGCGGGTTCTCCCTCGATCCGTCCTCCTCGTTCTCGCTCGCCGACATCGAAACGTTTGATTATGGAGCCGGTTGCAGACCGTGACGGATGGGTCTGCGTTTCGAGCCCGCCTCCGTTTGATTCAACCGGAGCGAATTGATCGCCCCGCAACTTGTGCCTGTAAAACTTTGCTATAATGCATTCAATCCATCCATGGGAGCGCCTGCAATGACCGACACCAAACCTCTGCTTGAAGTAAAAGGACTCAAGACCTATTTTTATACTGAAGATGGGGTTGTCCACGCGGTGGATGGTGTGGACTTCGAAGTCCTGCCCGGGGAGGTGCTGGGATTGGTGGGCGAATCGGGATGCGGCAAGAGCGTCACGTCGCTCTCGATCATGCGCTTGATTTCGAAACCCGGCCGGGTGGATGCAGGGGAAATCCTTTTGGACGGCGAAAACCTGTTGAACTTCCCCGAGGAGGAAATGATCAAAGTGCGGGGTAACCGCATCTCGATGATCTTTCAACAACCACAGACTGCGTTGAACCCGGTCTTCAAGGTGGGCGATCAGTTGGCAGAGGTGTTGAACGTTCACCAGGATCTGGGCAGGGAAGCCGGTTGGAATCGCGCCGTGGCGCTATTGAAAATGGTCGGTGTGCCGGACCCCGTACGGCGTGCGCATGCGTATCCGCATGAACTCTCCGGCGGCATGGCGCAACGCGTGATGATTGCCATGGCGCTTGCCTGTGTCCCCGAACTCCTGCTTGCAGACGAACCCACCACCGCGCTGGACGTGACGATTCAGGCGCAGATCCTCGATCTCATGCGCGACCTTCGCCGCGATATGGGCACCTCGGTTGTGCTGATCACGCACGATCTGGGCGTCGTCGCTGAAATGGCGGATCGCGTGGCAGTGATGTACGCGGGCGAGATCGTCGAACAGGCGGATGTGATCCCGCTGTTCGATGAACCTCTTCATCCCTACACCCAGGGGTTGATCGGCTCGATCCCGATCCTGGGTGAAATCAAGGAAAAACTCGATGTCATCCCCGGCTCTGTTCCCAATCTGGTGGACCTGCCGCCGGGCTGCCGGTTTGCGCCGCGCTGTCTGGCGCGTGTAAAACATGCCCTGACCATCTGCATCGACCAGGAGCCCTCGCTGGATGAAGTGAAACCCGGGCACAAGGTTCGTTGCTGGCTCTACCAAAACGCCGACGGTCATACCGCGCCGTTGAAAGTTTAATTCCCCTTTACGGAGTCCTTTGCCATGCAGACCTATTCAAACCAAAAAGGGGAAATCCTCGTCGAAGTAAACAACCTCGTTAAATATTTTCCGGTGCGGGCGGGGATCATGCAACGCGTGGTAAACCATGTCAAGGCGGTGGACGATGTCAGTTTCATCGTGCGCAAGGGCGAGACGCTCGGCATGGTGGGTGAATCCGGCTGCGGCAAGACAACTATCGGCAGGACGATGCTGCGGCTCGTCGAACCGACCTCGGGCGCTGTGAAATTCAAGGGCAACGATGTGTTCTCCATGAAACCCAATGAGTTGAAAACCGTCCGGCGCAACATGCAAATCATCTTCCAGGACCCGTATGCGTCGCTTGACCCGCGCGTACCGATCGGCGAATCGGTGATGGAGGGACTGCACATCCACCGCATCGGCACGCCGAAGGAACGCGTGGAGATCATGCTGCAGACCCTGAAAAAGGTGGGTTTGGAGGATTACCATGCCCGCCGCTACCCACACGAGTTTTCAGGCGGCCAGCGCCAGCGCATCGGTATTGCGCGCGCGCTGGCTCTGCGCCCCGATTTCATCATCTGCGATGAGCCGGTCTCTGCGCTGGATGTTTCGATCCAGTCTCAAGTGCTCAACATATTGAAGGACCTGCAGGCAGAGTTCGGTCTCACCTATCTGTTCATCGCGCACAATCTTTCGGTGGTGGAGCACGTTTCTGATCGCGTGGCGGTGATGTATCTTGGCAAGATGGTCGAATTGACCACGCGCGAAGATTTGTTCCGCAACCCACTGCACCCGTATACGCAGGCGCTCATGTCTGCGATCCCGGTTCCGAATCCTCGCTTGAAACGCGAGCGGACGATCCTAAAGGGGGATGTGCCCAGCCCGCTCAATCCGCCGAAAGGCTGCCGCTTCCACCCCCGCTGCCCGGTGGCACTCGAAAAATGCTCGCAGGAGGAACCCGTGTTCAAGGAACTCCTCCCTGATCACTGGGTGGCTTGCTGGGTGGCGGAACAGAACGTGGCGTAACCCGGTCATATGACGCCTCCCTGCATTCTCCTCGTCGACGATCAAAAGGATATTGTCCGGCTTTTGCATTCCACATTGCAGACACTGGGGCACCAGCTGGATATCGTCGACGCGCCCTCCGGCGAGGAGGCATTGCTTGAAGCCTCGCGCCGCAAGGTGGACCTGCTCGTGGCAGATTATCTCCTGCCCGGCATTTCGGGCGTGGAGTTGATGAGAAAAGTGAAGGTGCGGAACACCGACCTGAAAGTAATCTTCATCTCCGGCATTACCGACCGCAAGGCGCGCGACGAAATGCTCAACGCGGGCGCGGTGGCGATGTTCGACAAGCCCATCCCCCTGGCGGATTTCCTGGATGCGGTCGAACGAAGCCTCGGCCTGGTACGTACAATCTTTCCTCCCGAATCCGGAAGGGATGCCGACGAGCATCGGCAAACCCTCTCGGAACTTCTTGGAGGTTTCCGCCAGAAGGTGAAGGCGGATGCCGTCTTTCTGATCAGCGATCGCGGGCGCGTGCTTGCGCGCGCCGGGGATTTATACGACAGCAGCATGGAGGTTTCCCTGCTCTCGGCGTTGATGGCGATCTACAGCGCGGGCTTGAAGGTCTCGCGTTTCATCCGGCAGGAGCGGCTCGAAAACTATCATGTCTTCCGCGGAGGCGATCACGATCTGATCCTGATCCCGGTCAACACATCACACGCGCTGCTGCTTGCAGGCAAGGACCTGGCAAAAGCCGACAGAATTTTACAGACCGTGGAGGGCATGTTGTTTGTACGCGGTGATGTGGAGAACGTGCTGCAGTCGCTTGGGGTGGCGCCTGTAGTAATGGTGACGGAATCAACCGTCCCTGAGACCGACGCGGGCGAAGCGATCCTCTCCGATGTCCCGGAACCCGAGGTCGATGTCGATGAGTTATTTGCCACCGCCGGGAAAAAATCCAAGGTGAAGGATGTGGACGCGTTCTGGGACGAGGCGATTGAGAAGACCAACAACCTGCCGATCAACCCGGACGTGATCTCATATGAGGAAGCGCGCAAGCTTGGGCTGACCCCCGATAAGGGCGTCATGATCCCCTCGAAATCCACCGGCGGGCTCAAAAAGAAGTGACTCATTGCCCCTCGTGAATCGCTGTGTTACAATGTGCGCCTTACAGGGGCGTGGTGCAATGGCAGCACACCAGCCTTTGGAGCTGTGGATCTTGGTTCGAATCCAGGCGCCCCTGCCTCTCCCGTGAACGCGGGGCTACTTTTGTAAACGGATTTGTCGCGAAGCTATGCCCCGTCGCACAAGTCCTTTTTATTTACCCCTACACCCTTCAGCAGGGTGGGGTAAAGGAGTTCAATGAAGGTAACTGCTGTATTACTTGCCGCGGGTCAGGGGACTCGCATGAAATCGAGCCTGCCGAAGGTTCTGCATCCGTTGTGCGGCAAGCCGATGATCTGGTACGCGCTCGAAGCGTTAAAGGAATCGACCACGGAAAAACCGGTCGTGGTGGTGGGGCACGGCGCGGATGCAGTGAAGGCATATCTCGGCGATTCTGCCGATTGCGTGGTGCAGGAGCCGCAGATCGGCACAGGACACGCGGCGCTGCAGGCGGAACCCCTGCTCGAGGGAAAAACGGATGTTGTAATTGTGACATATGCCGACATGCCCTTGTTGCGCGGCGAGACGTTCAAAAGACTTGTGGAGACCCAGCGCCTCAACCCCGGACCGTTCAGTCTGGTCACTGTGATCGCAGACGATCCGCGCGGCTTTGGGCGGATCCTGCGCAATGCCGATGGGACGGTTTCTGCGATTGTCGAGGAATACGTAGCCACTCCCGAGCAGCAGGCGATCAAAGAGTTGAATGTCGGGGCGTATTGCTTCAAGTCTGACTGGCTGTGGGATGCCCTGCACCGCATCCCGAAGAACCCGAAAAAAGGGGAGTATTACCTGACCGACGTGGTCGAACTGGCGGTGAAGGAGAACCTGTCCGTGCAGGCAGTCGTCCACGACGATTTTCATGAAACGATCGGCATCAACACGCGCATCCACCTTGCCGAAGCCGAAGCCGCTCTGCGCACACGGATTAACCGCATGCATATGCTGAACGGGGTCTCGATGATCGATCCCGCCTCCGTGTACATCGACACAGGTGTGACGGTCGGCATGGACACAACGATCATGCCGAACACGTATATCCATGGCGATTCGATGATCGGCGAAGGGAATGTGATCGGTCCAAACACGATCGTCCGCGATTCAACGATCGGGAACCGGTGCAGGGTGCTTGCCTCTGTGATGGAGGGTGCAATCCTCGAAGATGAGGTGGACATGGGTCCGTTCGCGCGGCTGAGGAAGGGTGCGCATCTAAAGAGTCATGTGCACATGGGCAACTTCGGCGAAGTAAAAGATTCCACGCTGGAGGATGGCGTGAAGATGGGTCACTTTTCGTACATTGGCAATGCGAAGATCGGCGCGCGCGCCAACATCGGCGCGGGGACGATCACTGCCAACTATGATGGAGAGAAGAAACTTCCCACGGAGATCGGCGAGGACGCCTTCATTGGTGTGGATACCATGCTCGTCGCGCCCTTGAAGCTGGGCGACGGCGCGCGCACAGGTGCGGGCGCGGTGGTGACCAAAAACGTCCCGGAGGATACGCTTGTGGTTGGTATGCCTGCCCGGGCGATCAGGAAAGTGGAACGAAGGAAAAAATCCAAATAGCATACAATACAGAATACCCTCTATATGTATATCGCATAAGGAGAGGACAATGTCCCTCAACAAACAGGAAAAACAATCACTCATCGATCTGGCAAACGCAGCGCGGGCTCACGCCTACGTCCCGTATTCCAACTACTCTGTCGGCTCGGCGTTGCGCACGAAGAGCGGGAAGATCTATACCGGCGTCAATGTGGAGAACGCCGCATATCCGCAAACCATGTGCGCGGAACGCGTGGCGATTTTCAAAGCCATATCGGAGGGGGAAAGGGAGTTCGATGTGATCGTTGTGGTAACCGATAACGGCGGCTCGCCCTGCGGAGGATGCAGACAGGTGATGGCAGAGTTCGGTCTCGATACCGTTGTCCTCCTCGCGGATGGGAACGGCTCACTCGTCAAAGAGGCCACGGTCGGCGAACTGCTGCCCGAGGCGTTTACACCGGAAAAATTGAAATCGTAGGGGAGGTTTTCGCACCCAAACTTGGGCGAGATGACCTCGCCCCTACAAAAACCCATGCCCGAACCCAAATTCCGATCTGTCCGCGTCGATGCAGTCGTGCTTCGTCACATGGATTACGGTGAGGCGGACCGCCTAATCACGCTGTACACGCGCCAGTTGGGGAAGATGCGCGTGATCGCCAAGGGAGCCCGCAAGATCACCTCGCGCAAGGCGGGACATATCGAACCGTTCACACACGTCAAATTACAACTGGCAAAGGGGCGCGAGATGCACATCATCACACAAGCCGATACGGTGGATGCCTACCTGCCCCTGCGTGACGATTTGATCCTCACGGGGCAGGCATCCTATGTGATGGAACTGCTCGATCGGTTCACCTACGAGGACGAAACCGGCAACACCGTAATCTTCCGCCTGCTGACGGACACCCTCGCGCGCCTCGCCTCGAGGACCGATCCGTGGCTGGTGCAACGCCATTACGAAATGCGCCTGCTCGATCAACTCGGCTTCCGCCCGCAACTGTTCGAGTGCGTTAACTGCGGGCGTGAGATCAAAGCCGAAGGCCAGTTCTTCTCGTTTCGCGCAGGCGGTGTAATCTGTCCGAACTGCGGGCGCGGACTGCCCAACTTGCATTTGATATCTGTCGATGCGTTGAAGTACCTGCGTCACTTTCAGAGGAGCAGTTTTGCCGAAGCCTCACGCGCCAAGCCTGACCCTGAGATCCAGAGCGAGACGGAATCGCTGATGCAGGGCTATTTCACGTATTTGCTTGAACGCGAATTGAACACACCGGGGTTTTTGAAAAAGATCAAAGCGTAGGGACACGAAATCATGTGTACTTACGCGGAGGGCATTCGTTTGCCCCAATTGATTACAAACACCCACGCAATAATCACCACCAGCGGTTTCAGCCCCCTCCATAACAGGGACTGGAACCAGGTCCACTTAAGGGGATAGATGATCTGCGCGATGAGCCAGCGCGCAAAAAGGGATTGACCCAGACCGCTTCGCATCACCCGACGCTTGTATCCCTTGAACGAATATTCCCCCCGCTGAATCGACTCGCTGATCTCGCGCGCCGCGAGCGCACCGTATCCGAGCGCCATGCTGATCCCCTCGCCAAGCAGCGGATCGGCTCCGGCGGCATCACCGACCAACAACACCCTCGGCATAGACATTTCATTCTCCGGGCTGAACCAGCGAATCGGGTGCCCCTTGATCTCAAAGTCGTTCAGG
Source organism: Anaerolineales bacterium (assembly GCA_035514655.1). Taxonomy (GTDB): domain Bacteria; phylum Chloroflexota; class Anaerolineae; order Anaerolineales; family Villigracilaceae; genus Defluviilinea. The sequence goes on along the minus strand of DATKAU010000169.1, from coordinate 3,721 downwards.
TCAAATCCGAATCGCTTCATTTCCCCTGCAAGCGGTTCCTTGAGCGGAAGCCGCTTTTGATCGGCGAGGAGATTTGCATCGTAGATTCCCCAGCACCGCATCGGCTCACCGTTGACTTGTGTGGGGAAATTCCAGATGTAACCCGCGATGTTGGTTGGGACGGGGGAAAATTCAAAGTAGGCGACCCCTGACCCCCACCGTCCTTCGGACATCTCCCCCAAATCCGACGAGAGTATTTTTGTGGGCGGATTCAAAGTATGAATCGGCGGATTCGGGGGAGGCTGGGAGGGGGTCAACACCTCCAATACCCTCGCAGTATGCACATGCGCATCGGGGAACACACTCCGCCGGACGATCCCGTTCGAGCCGTCCGCGCCGACAACGATCTGCGCACGAAGTGTTCCGTTATCTGTTTCTACATTCACGCCTTCCTGATCAAGGATGACGTTTTTCACCGACACCGATTCTCTAATCTCCAATCCTCGTTCTTTCGTTTTCCCCGCCAGCCAGTTATCGAACTCGTCGCGGCGGATGATGCGGAGGGCGTGCGATTTTGGCACACGGATGGTCATTCCCCTGCGCTGGAATTCAAATTTGATCTGCCCGGCATCCACGTGCGGGATTTCGCCCACGTCCAGATCGAGGCGCTGGAGCAGGATCTCCGCGTCGAGCACAAGCCCGCCCGCGCATAATTTCGGGCGTGGGTAATGCGCTTTTTCGAGGATCAGGATTCGGGGGGCAAGATGCGGAGCGATCCGCTGGAGATGCAGTGCGGTGGAAAGTCCGGCAGGTCCGCCGCCGACGATGATGACATCGTGCTTTAGCATGTCGCGATTCATGAAAGTCAATTATGCATAGGCACCGGACCAGGTCTCGAAGCTCCGGTCATCGTGTTCGTGCGGCTTGTAAAAGGTGATGTAGGTGAGGGCTTTGTAGGGGATGAATTTTCGTTCAGCGGGGGCTTTGCGCGCAAGGTCGAAATAAGTATGCCACGTCCCCGAGTTGAAATAGATCTGGTTGCCCGCGACGGCATCGTGATCGAGTGGGATGGTTTCATGATGATGCGTGTGACCATAGACAACGTAGTTCGCCTTGTGATCGAGCAGAGCCGGTTCCTGCAGGGCGTATTTTGCAAAGGTCCGCTCCGCTTTGGAGCGTTTGCTGGCTTGCAGGCGGAGCGTGAGTGTATCGATGGCTGCGAAACTGATGAGTTTTGAAAAGAAGATCGCCGCCTGTAATTTATCCACGAGGTCCAGCTTGAATGACTTGTCCTCCTGCCGTACGAATTCGAGGTCGAGAAATTCGGCGGCAAGTCCGTCCCATACTTTTTTTAAATCGTTCTCGCCGGATGTACCCAGCTTGTTCAACATGGCGAGCGTCTTGATCTGCCCGTTGATCCACACCGGCGTGGCAAGCGTGGGGCGGACGTTGGTGATCTGCCTTAGTTTATCCACGACCATCGGGTCGAAGCCGAAGCCCGGGGACCGATGCAATATTTCGGGAAATTTGTTAATCACCTCCATGGCGAAGGCGTCACCGATGGTGGCGGTATCGCGTCCTTTTTCGCGGTTGAAATTAAATGAATCGAAGAAGTCGCCATGCCGGGCAAATACTTTATAGTCGTGAAAGATTCGTTCCAAATCAGGCGATTCGTCCGCCTTCCACGGCAGGTTTGGATCGACTTTTCGCAAATCGAACGGGAATGGCGCAGGAGGGTTGCTCAATCCCATTGTCCGGATGATCTCGGCGCGGATCTGATCGAAGGCTTCCCCTTTCAAATGGTAGTACCAGTCATGGTTGCCGACCATGTAATGGAAACGGACTTTGAGGGGAATCTTTTTCTGGCTCGCAGAATCCCGTTCGCCACGGTCACCCGCAGGATCGAACTCGATGAACTCACCCGAGGCGAGTTTCCGCATGAGATCCATCGCCTCCTTGTTTTTTTCGAGGATGGCGCGTGTGATTTCCATCAATTTGGCGGCAAATTTGGGATCATTCGGATCGCTCCACGGGCGGACGTAGTCCGCGTCGCCGGGTGCGGTGATGCGGCTGAAGGTTTGATCGCCAACCTGGAAGAACCAGCGCGTGGAGTGGATCGGGTCGAGGATATCCCCGAGCAGGATGACATCCAGTTCCTCAATCGGGCGATACGCGCCGTTGCTCAGGGATGCGAAGTGTGCGTCCTGGCGGAGCCGCTTGGCGAACAAGTAAAACGCGCTGGCAGGGATGGATGTGGCTGTGGTCCCGTCCCCAAGATGAAGGTCGCTGATAATGACAAGCATGATCGCCTCCAGACGAATGGATTACCGGAGCGATTATAGTCCGTTTGGGCCTGGAGGCTTGTGCGGGAGGTTATTCGTCTGAAGCGGAGAGGAAATCTTTCAGGCGGTTGTGGATCGCGTCGATGGATTCGGAGCGCGCGGTGTATTTTTTATCCTGCCCATGGATGTCTACGTTGACGAGACCCGCAAGACGCAGTTCGCTCATGTGGTGGGTCACCGTCGGCGCGCGTAGTTTGAGGCGCCGCGCAAGTTCGGAGGGGGCGAGTTCCTCCTTCGAAAGATAGTTGAGAATCTTCAGGCGCGTCGGGTCTGCAAGCGCCTTGAGGGCGCGCACGAGCCCATCCGGCACCACTTCGCCGGGAACAACGGACATGTTTGCCGGGCGCACCCCGAACAGGATGAGCATGGTTTCGGGGTCAACCCTCTCGAACAGGATCAACGGCGTGGACCAGAAGGCGGGCACGAAAATAAATTTCGGGGCGCGGAGATCATCGTCCAGTTTGACACCCTGTGAAAGTTCGATGAATAACTCATCAATACTTAATTCGGAAGCGCGGCGCTGGGCGTGCGCCAGCCCTTCGCGCAGGATGGGCTCGATGCGTTTTTCCTCCTCCTCGAAAAATTCATGGTAATACGCCTGGATCGCCGAGAGGAACCCTTCGCCGAGTTCCGCGGGTTTGCTCCACCAGTCGAGGCAGCGCTCGATGGCTTCCCGTTTCAGCCCGCCGTGTTTCTTGCCGATCAACTTTTGGAAATAATCGGCATCCTCAGGTTTCCATTTCCCTTCCCCCGCGATTCGCAACAGAGTTTCTCTTGAAACCTTATGCTTTTCCACATCCTTGGGGTCATTGCTGGGATACGGCTTAGGATCATCCAGCCGTTGCAGTTTAATCATGCGTTCAGCGGGCGGGATCTGCTTCAACGCCCAGAGAGCGCTGATCGCGTCGCGGGGTGCAGGCAGATCGTGGATCCACTTGAACGGCAAGCCCAGGATCGGGAAGACCTCCTCGAGCATTTTGCGTTCGGGCGCGGGGATGCGCGATCGCACACCTGCGGCAAAGGAGGGGCGGATGCCAAACCCCTCGGTTTCGTGCAATACGTACAGGCTCACGACCAATTCGTACGCGGTCCCGTATTCCCACTGGATGGCTGGAGCCTTCGGTGCCATCAGCAAACCATCCCTGAAGTACCTTCCACCGATCGAACCAGTTTTCGCCCGATGGAAGTCAGCAGCTTTGCCGTGGCGGGGTTGATATATATTTTGAAGAGCGGAACGGAACCGAAGATCCCCCCGAGCGCGATCAGCAGGAACCCGATCTGTCGGGTGAGATCATATTGCTCATGCAGGAGCAAACCTTCCCTGGTATGGGTAAGGTAGCCGCAGGTGCAAATCGTTTCGGCAGGGAGGGAAGCAGAAGTTTGCATGGCATCTCCTATTC
>DATKAU010000168.1:0-12306 GCA_035514655.1 Anaerolineales bacterium | reverse complement strand
AGGCGCGGCTCAACACGCCGGACTGGGTACGCGTCTACTTGAAGAGGCGGAGCGGGTCGCAATTGCAGGCGGATTCAAACGAATGGCTGTCATCTCGGCGGTCGGCACGCGGGGATATTATCTCGGGCGCGGTTTTGAGCGCGGGGAACTCTATCTTGTGAAAAATATCGGTTGAGCAGGATCAGGCGCCGGCTGGCGCGAGGCAGAGGCGGGAATCGTTGACGAAAGACCATTGCCTATTGTCCATTATCCAAACCGAATTAGAGTTGCGTTAGACCTCCATTCGGGTTCTTGACTACCATCTGGCGCAGTGATAACAATACACTCATGGAATACAAAGATTACTACAAGATTCTCGGCGTGGATCGCAAGGCAGGCGACGACGATATCCGCAAAGCCTATCGCAAACTGGCGAAGCAATATCATCCCGATTACAACCCAAAAGACAAACAAGCCGAGGAACGCTTCAAGGAGATCAACGAAGCCTACGAAGTGCTGGGCGATTCGAAAAAGCGCTCGCACTATGACAGGCTTGGTTCCGATTTTTCGCAATGGCAGAGGCGCGGTGGAACACCGGGCGATTTCAACTGGGATCAATACGGCGGCAGGCGCGTGGACTTCGACGATCTCAACGATATGTTCGGTGGCGGCGGGTTCTCCGATTTCTTCCGCACGATCTTCGGGGGCGGTGGCGTCGGCGGGGCGCGTTCGCAGCCGCAGGGCTACCAGCAGGAACTTGAGATCACGCTCGAAGAGGCATACAAGGGGACCACGCGCCTCGTGCAATCCGATGGAAAACAAAAACAGGTTCGCATTCCCGCGGGTGTGCGCACCGGCTCAAAGGTGCGCGTGGCAGGCGCGGGACCGAACGGGCTTGATCTTTATTTGATCGTGGGCGTGAAGGAGGATCGACGCTTTGAACGCCAGAGCAACGATCTTCACACAACCGCGACCGTCAACGTGTTCACCGCCGTCCTCGGCGGCGATGCCGAGGTAGAAACGCTGGAGGGGAAAATCAAACTCAATATCCCCGCCGGCACACAACCCGAACAGGTCTTCCGGCTTGCAGGTCGTGGCATGCCTCATTTGAAGAACCCGAAGGACAAGGGCGATCTCTACGTTCGCTTGAAGGTTCAGATTCCAAAATACCTCTCCCAAAAACAACGCGAATTGCTCGAAGAAGCATCGAAAATCAAGTTTTAGATACCGGGAAGGACCATATGAAACGAGCTTTATTAACGCTGACAATTTTGATTCTTACCGCCATGGCTTGCCAGCTGCCAGGGGTCACGGCTCTTCCCCAGCCGGAGCCTGACGCGCCAGCCCAGGCGAACCCTCCCGTGATCGTCGAATCGGCAAACGTGATCCCGCAGGATGGAACTCTCGAAGCCCTGTATCAAAACGTGATCCCGGGCGTGGTTGCCATCCGCACGGATACGGGTCTCGGATCGGGCTTCGTGTTCGACAGTGAGGGACACATCGTCACCAACCAGCATGTAACCGAGGGAGCCACCATAGTGGAGGTGGCATTCTCCTCCGGCTATAAAGCGGTCGGAACCGTCATCGGCGCAGATGTTGACGCAGACATCTCGGTGATAAAAGTCAACGCGCCCGCGGATGAACTCCACCCCCTGCCGATCGGCGATTCGAGCACCCTGCTCGTCGGTCAGACCGTCGTGGCGATTGGCAATCCCTTCGGCTTGAGCGGCACGATGACTTTGGGAATCATTTCAGGCTTGGGGCGCACCCAGCCCGCGCACGCCGCACCCGACGGTGGATTCTTCAGCACTGCCGATGTCATCCAGACCGATGCGGCGATCAACCCGGGGAATTCGGGCGGTCCGTTGTTCAACCTCAACGGCGAGGTGATCGGCGTCAACCAATCGATTCGCACGGAAAGCATTAATGAGGTCACAGGTAACGCGGTCAATTCCGGCGTAGGTTTCTCGATCTCGATCAATCTCGTCAAACGGATCGTACCCTCCCTGATTAGCGACGGGAGTTATGCATACCCGTATCTGGGTATTTCATCCAACAGCGATCTGGGTCTTGCAGAAGTGGAAGCTCTTGGGTTGCCCCAATTTACCGGCGCGTATGTTGTCACGGTGGTTCCGGGAGGTCCCGCAGAACAGGCGGGCATCCTCGCGGGGGATCAGGCTTCAAGTATTGAAGGATTAAATGCGGGCGGCGATCTAATCGTCGCATTCGATGGTAAGCCGATCCGCACCTTCGATGAATTGCTGAGTTATTTGATCACAAGTAAATCCCCCGGCGATACGGCTGTCCTCACAGTCCTGCGCGACGGGCAGTCGGTTGACATCACAGTCACGCTGGGTGAACGACCTTGATAAAAAATAATCCGGCGGCCGTAAAAAGTCTCTGCGGCAGTTGAACTGCCGCAGAATTTACGGTTAACCAAACCGTTCTTCCCTCCATACGTCCGCGCGGTTGTGATAACCGGCTTGCTCCCAAAACCCCCGCCGGTCGCGCGTCATAAACTCGAGCGAACGGAGCCATTTGGCTCCCTTCCATAAATAAGGCGTTTCCATATCCTCCCTGCCTGGGGTGTACCCAACAACACCTCGCAAAGGGTAACCATGGTCAGGCGAGATCGGTTCGCCGTTGAAATGGGTCGCCATTAAAAAGTTATCCTGCAACACAACTTCGAGCGGCAAATTTACGGTGAATCCATATTCAGCGTGCTGCATCACGTGCGTGGCGGAGGGCTTGATCTTCAGCAAGCCATTCTCCACCATCGTCCTGACCGACACGCCCTCCCACTCGGTATCAAATTTGCTCCAGCGCGTGACACAGTGAATGTCCATGTGAATTTTTGTACGCGGCAGTTTGTTGAATTCGTCCCACGTCCAGCGTTTCTCCTCCTCCACATCGCCCCACACGCGGAAATCCCACGTGGCTGGGTTGAAGTGCGGAACGGGTCCATAATGCAGGACCGGGAATTTGAACGTCAACGACTGCCCGGGCGGGAGCCGCCCCTCATCCCGCACGCGCTGTTCTTCCTTGCGTCTGTCGGGGCCTTCGAATGATGAAAACATGCGTCACCTCTCTAAAATTATATCAATTCCAGCACAGAATAGACTCACTGGAGCGGTCATTTGTTACGGTTGATCTATAATCAGCCTGGCGGGATCGCGGCGAAACTGAGAAAATTGCAAGGCGGCTTCTCCCGGTTTGCGCTCCAGACGACCGCAAGGGTTTATAATATCATCCTCAGGCAGGTTTGTCTCATGTCTTACAGTAACTTTATTGTCATTATCAGCGTCTTATATATGGCGCGGGAAAGTAGCAACGAAGCCGCATGAAAGACGGTGTCGCCCTACTCAAAGCCGCCCAAAAACTGGACGAAGAAGCGCTTACTGCGATCTTCGATCAGTTTGCGCCCGCCATTTACAAGTACACCCTGCGGTTGTGTCACGACTCAATCGTCGCGGATAATATTGTCGGCGATGTTTTCGCCCAACTGCTGGAGCAGTTTGCCGCCGGGAAAGGTCCGAGGACGAATCTTCGTTCGTACCTCTACCAGACGGCATATCATCTGGTGGTGGACCGATCACGTGCCAACCAGCACACGGCTCCTCTCGAAGTTGCGGTGGGCACATACGAGAAAGGTCAGCCGGCACCCACCCAATCTCAGATCGAGGAACGCGTTATCATGGAAGCGTTGATCTCCGCCATGAACTCGGAGTTGACAGACGACCAGCGCCACGTGATCATCCTGCGCTTCCTCGAGGATTTCAGCCTCAAGGAGACGGCGGAGATCATCGGCAAGGAAGTGAACAATATCAAGGTGATCCAGAATCGCGGGATTGCAAAATTGAGAAAAGTGCTTGGCTTGCAGCTCGAGGAGATATAGAAAGTTTAGATGGAACTTGACCCGAAAGATTACAACGTCGTCAAATTATTGACGAAACTTAAAAATTCCAACGGAGCCTATCCGCCGGAGATGTTGACGCCGCGCCGTCAGAATTACCTCCGGCGTGTGACGGAGATCGGACTGGGGTTCGGCATTGCCGAAGGCTTGAGGGCCACCGTCAGAAGCGGCGATAAGGCAGGCGCGTCATCCTCAATCACCGCAAGCGGTTTGATAGAGGCGGCTTTGGTAGTGGCAATCGTCGCCGAAGCCGGCGCCACCGCGTATATCTACCGTGATCGGATTGCGGAAATCATCCAATCGTACACCTTGCAGCCGCAGGTTGTGGAGGTCACTTCCGCGCCTGAAATTGATCTCTCGCCAAATCTTCCGGTTCTGGTCATTGAGGAACCGATTGACGTATCGCCTACGCCGTCAGCGGTTGAAACACCCTCCGGTACGCCAATTGCTCTCACCGGTGCTGTTAACAACAATCAGACCGACCAGGACGATCAGGCTGTCAGCACGCCCGATCCCAACGGCAATAACGGAAACCAATATGGTCTGACACCAAAACCAATCCGTACCATAGAACCCGGCGGCGATGGCAATAATAACAACAATAACAACAATAATAAAAATAACGGCAGGGATAGATAACCCGCCTGTTCATGAGAAAAGACACGGGCTTTAAGGCTCGTGTCTTTTTTTATGTTTTACTAATACTCACATGCTACGATACCTCTCACCCGGCGGAATTCACAGCCGAATTTCGACATCAGGGCGAGTGGCAGTATAATCCCCATCGAAAAGGTAGACCATGCTGAAGAGTTTTGTAAAAATCTTCGGGGGCGACCCCAACAAAAAAACCATTGAACAGTACAGCGGAGTGGCAAGCCAGATCAACGCGCTCGAAGCGGAATTCGAGTCATTGAGCGACGATGCACTGCGCGCTAAAACTGACGAGTTCAAAGCCCATACTCTCGAAATCATGGGGAACGTCGAAGGCTTGGATGATAAGGACCAGTTCACAGCCGGGCAGGAGGCGTTGGGTGAGATCCTGCCTGAGGCATTTGCGGCGGTGCGCGAAGCATCCAAGCGGACGATCGGCTTGCGCCACTACGATGTGCAGATGATCGGCGGGATCGCCATGCACCGCGGATCGATCGCCGAAATGCGCACAGGCGAAGGGAAAACGCTCGTCGCCACCCTGCCGATTTACCTCAACGCCCTGCTGGGCAGGGGTGTGCACCTCGTTACGGTCAATGATTATCTCGCCCGCCGCGACGCACGCTGGATGGCTCCGATCTTCAACATGCTCGGGTTGTCGATCGGGGTTCTGCAGATGGCAGCCGCCACCGAAAACGGCAAAAAGGCGTTCCTCGTCGATTTTGAAAAAGAGTCGCCGCACGAAGATCAGCATCACCTACACATAGTCGACCGGCGGCTGGCATATGAAGCCGATGTGACGTACGGCACCAACGCCGAGTTCGGTTTCGATTACCTGCGCGATAACATGACCATGCGCATGTCGGATCGCGTGCAGCGCAGGCATTACTATGCCATTGTGGATGAGGTGGACAACGTGCTGATTGACGAGGCGCGCACACCATTGATCATTTCGGGCCCCGCCTCGGGTGACCTCGAATGGTACGGAAGAATGTCGCAGGTGGTCCGCCAGCTCAAACCAGAAGAATTCGAGATCAATGAAAAGGATCGCAACGTCTCGCTCACCGAGATAGGCATGACCCATGTGGAAAGCCTGCTGGGCCAGCCATTGATCGACCATGACCGCCCCGAAGATGTTACTCCAGAGCAGGCACGCCTGCGAGGCCACCTCGAACAGGCGTTGCGCGCACAATACCTCTTCCATCGCAACAAGGATTATCTCGTGCAGGCAGGCAAGGTGGTGATCGTAGATGAGTTCACGGGACGGCTCATGCCCGGGCGACGATGGAGCGACGGCTTGCATCAGGCTGTGGAGGCGAAGGAAGGTGTGAAGGTAGAGCCCGAGAACGTGACCTATGCCACGATCACATTACAGAATTACTTCCGCATGTATAAAAAACTGGCGGGTATGACCGGCACCGCGCTCACCGAAGCCGAGGAGTTCAGCAAGACCTACAAACTCGAGGTGGTGCCTGTACCGCCAAATCTGGAATACCAGGCCTTCGGCAAAGATGCACCACTGATAGAGATCAAGGCGAAAGATGAAGATGGGTACGATTATTTCTTCTTTGCAAAACGCGAAGATGCAGAGCAGACTCCTCTCTTCTACCGCCGCAAAGACTACCCCGACGTTATCTACAAGACGGCTGAGGCAAAATTGCGCTCGATCGCAACGGAGATCATCCGCGACCATGTGCGAGGACGCCCGTTGCTTGTCGGCACCACATCGGTGGAATCATCTGATCGTTTATCGGGGCGGCTCAAAGCGGAACCCGTCCGCCGTCTTCTGCAAGTTGCCCTCGCCCGGCGCGCCTGGATGGAAACAAACAACCGCGAAGAGGATGGGCGTGTGATTCCGGAATTGCAGCCATTCAACGAACCGCTCGAAAAAATCGCACCCGATGCCCTTCGAAAATTCGTCCAGCCGTTTGGGCTGACAAACATCAACCCGGAAGAATCTTCCAACCTCACGAAACTGCTTGATATCCTGCGGCTTGAATCCAGCGATATCCCGCGACTCAAGGCCGTCATTCAGGGAGGCGTTCCCCATCAAGTATTAAATGCCCGAAAACATACCGAGGAATCGCAGATCATCGCGGGGGCGGGCGCGTTCGGCGCGGCAACCATCGCCACAAACATGGCGGGACGCGGCGTGGATATCAAACTGGGCGGCGAATTTGCCGAAGAGGTGATCAGCGCGGTCAACCGTGTGCTCGGCAAAACCGGGCATCAAAACCCGTTCGACTTGACGCACGAGGAGCGCCGGCTTGCGCTCCAAAACACCGACCCGGCAAACTTTGGCATTTACGATGCAGAAGTCAAACTTTTCCTGCAATACTTCGAAGACATGGAACGCGTGAAGGAGCTCGGCGGCTTACACGTTATTGGCTCCGAGCGCCACGACGCGCGACGCATCGACAACCAGTTGCGCGGGCGTTCCGCGCGGCAGGGCGACCCCGGCTCTTCGCGCTTTTATCTTTCACTGGAAGACGATCTCATGCGCATTCAGGGCGGCTCGCAGGTGAGCAGCCTCATGGATCGCATGCGCGTGGACGAATCACTGCCGCTCGAAGCTGGCGTTGTCAGCCGGGTAATCGAACAAGCCCAGCATCGCATCGAGGGCGCCAATTTCGATGTGCGCAAACACCTGCTCGAATACGACGATGTACTCAACCAACAGCGCGAGCAAATCTATGGTCAGCGCGACCGGATCTTCAGCAAGCAGGATTTGAACGATGACATAACCTCCCTTCTGGAAACCGAGGTCAGGCAGCGCGTCGAAACCGGACTCGCCGACGAGGAGGGACCGTGGAAGTTGATCGCCTGGCTAGAACAGGTACAGCCTCCGTTCAGGACGGGAGACCGCCTCTTCCCCAGCTTTGGCTTGTCTCTGTTGCTCAAAGAGGTGTCCATCTCTGACGACCTCCAATCTGCGACCCTGGACTTAACCTCCCGCGCCATCGAAGCCGAGAACGCGCATAACCTGCGCGCCATTGAAGCGCTGATTGACCGCACCGAGGAAGGCTTGCAATCGCAGATCGCTTCCCGCGAAGATTCGTTGGATGCCTACTTTGACGGGCTGCGCGATCGAGAGGACAATCCGCGCCCGCAAAAGATCGTCGAGGAGATCAATTCCCTGGTTGGGATGCAATTGCGGTTCAACAACGAGCAACTCCGCATGCTGGGCGAGGATCCCGCGGAGGTGAAGGACGATGTCAGGGCGATGGTCTCCGGACAACTGACAGCCAGTTTCGCCTCGCGCGTGATCGCCGCAGCACAGAATCGCACCGATGAACCGCTCGGCGAAAAATTCCAAATCTCCAACTGGGATGATGCCACGGACCAAATCATCGATGCCGCGCAGTCTGCACTCGCGCGCCGCCGCGAACGGTTGGCTGGAGAGAATGGTCAGATCAAGCATGACATTAATAATCTGATGCCACTCGACCTTCCGACGCGCTCAGGGGAGCGAGTCAATGATACGACCAAGCTCCAGTTGTTGCTCTCGCTCTCACAGGGCGCGCGCATGGTCTTCGACCAGAAAACGCACCGGCAGGTGAAGCAGGTCTATTCGCGGTTTAGTTATGTCTTTCTCATCGCGCAGCTGCTCGAAGGAGGCGAGGCAGAGCAGATCATCGAAGATGTATTGACTCATCTCGAAGAAGCGGAGGAGTCGCTGCGCATGGCGTGGGGCCAGCGCGAGTTCAATCGCCTTTCCGCGAATGCACAGAAACTCGCGGATTTCGGCGTCGCGGCGAAAAACGCCTTCGGGGAGGATCGGCTCAACGACGCAGTATCAAGCCTGGGTGAGTCAGACCGGGAGGCGTTGATCGAGTCCATCGGCAGGTATGTGCTGAATGAAGTCCACCGGCAATTGCTATTGGGAGCAACCACCGAACTCTGGGTCGACTATTTGACGCGCATCGAGGCTCTGCGGGTCTCGATCGGGCTCGAGGCTTACGCCCAGCGAGACCCGCTGGTACAATATAAATCACGCGCATCCGAAATGTTTACGCAGCTGGTGGAAGATATTCGCGGGCTGGTGATCAGCCGCGTGTTTGCCTACCAGCCGCGGCCGATCGAGATCACCCCCGTCGAAACGTCGGATGCACCCGTCGAATCACAGCCGGCAATCAAAGATGAAAATCGCAAGAAGAGGCGTCGAAGACATTAGTCCTCATGAGCACCACCGAACGAGTCACGGCTTCGCTCAATACGTATCGCGCGCTCCCCAAGGTGGAGTTGCACCGGCATCTCGAAGGCTCGCTGCGGCTCGATACGATGGTCGATGTTGCGCGTCAACACGGCATCACCATCCCCGCGGACGTGCTGCGCCTGAGCACACTCGTGCAAATTCAGGAAGAGGACAAGTTCACGTTCCAGAATTTCCTCGCCAAGTTCAACACCCTGCGGTTGTTCTACCGCTCACCGGACATCATCCACCGGATCACGCGCGAAGCCATCGAGGACGCGGCAAAGGACAACGTGAGATACATGGAACTGCGCTTCACGCCTGTCGCATTGAGCCGCGCGGAGCGTTTTCCCCTCCATGACGTGATCGACTGGGTGATCACCAGCACGAGGGATGCCGCGAAACATCACAACGTAAACGTGAAGTTGATCGTGTCGGTCAACCGGCACGAGGGCACGGAACTTGCTGAACAGGTCGCCTGGCTCGCCGCAGACCACATCAAGGACGGGATCATCGCGATGGACCTCGCCGGCAACGAGGCAGACTTCCCGTCTCAGCCATTTTACGGAATCTTCAAGGAAGCGAAACAAGCCGGCTTGCACGTAACCATCCACGCGGGCGAATGGGGACCCGCCTACAACGTGCGCGAAGCCATCGAAGATATCGGCGCGGAACGGATCGGCCACGGCGTGCGTGTGCTCGAGGAAGAATCCATCGTGGCACTGGCACGCGAACGCAGTACCGCCTTCGAAGTGTGCATCACCAGCAATTACCAGTCGGGCGTGGTTGAATCGCTGGATACCCATCCGCTGGTGAAAATGCTCGAATCGGGCTTGAACGTAACCATCAACACCGACGACCCAAGCATCTCGCGCATCACCCTCAGCCACGAATACTACGCTGCCTGCGAGGATTTGAAGATGACGCACGCCGCGCTCAAGGAACGCATCGTGGCTGCGGCGCAAGCCGGTTTCCTGCCGGATGCCGATAAAGAAACGCTCGTGACCAAACTCAAAAAAGATCTCAAGATCTAAAGCACCACACAGGCAAGGATAGCAAAGGCGCTCCTTTATGTTCTCACCTGCACTTGCGCCAGGTGTGAGTGTCGCAATTTTGTGGTGTGAGCCTGTAATGACGACTTGCCCTAAAAAGTGCTTCGCAAAGTCGTCACTACGAAATTTCACACACCAAAGGAGTACCCAATGACAGATTCATTCAATTCACGTGACGTCTTGAAGGTTGGGGATAAAAACTATATCATGTACCGCCTCGACGCATTGGAAAAAGCGGGGCTGACGCAACTCAACCGGCTTCCGTTTTCGATCCGCATCGTGCTCGAAGCAGCCCTCCGTCAATGCAATGACAAAGAGATCACGCAAAACGATGTAAAAAATATCGCCGCGTGGACCCCCCTCCCGTCCCCCCTAAAGGGGGGAAGCCGCCCGGGAATTCCCTTCCTTCCTGCCCGTGTGATCATGCAGGATTTCACGGGCGTGCCTGCCGTGGTCGATCTCGCAGCGATGCGCGCCGCCGTGGCGCGGCTCGGCGGCGACCCGAAGAAGATCAATCCGCTTGTGCCGGTTGATCTGGTCATTGACCATTCCATTCAGGTTGATTTCTTTGCCACAGCCGACGCGCTCACGCGCAACACCGAGATCGAATTTCAGCGCAACCGCGAACGCTACGAATTTTTGAAGTGGGGACAAAAAGCATTCAGCAACTTCCGCGTTGTCCCGCCGATGACAGGCATCGTACATCAGGTGAATTTGGAATACCTTGCCGATGTTGTGATGACCAGGAAGGATGGAAACGAAACACTCGCATTCCCTGATACATTGGTTGGGACTGACTCCCACACAACCATGATCAACGGTCTCGGAGTGGTTGGCTGGGGCGTCGGCGGAATCGAAGCCGAGGCTGTGATGCTCGGTCAACCCATGGATATGCTTTTGCCTGACGTGATCGGCTTCAAACTATACGGTAAATTGCGCGATGGCGTTACCGCGACTGACCTTGTTCTCACGGTCACGCAAATGCTTCGCAAGAAAGGCGTTGTTGATAAATTCGTAGAATTCTTTGGTGAGGGATTAGTCTCCATGTCCCTGCCCGACCGCGCCACAATCGGCAACATGGCTCCAGAATACGGCGCGACGATGGGTTACTTTCCCGTGGATGCAGAAACAATCCGATACATGAAATTAACGGGCCGTCCTAAAGAAGTGATCGAACTGACAGAAGCTTACATGCGGGCTCAAGGACTTTTCCATGAGCCTGGTATGCCCGAACCCGAATATACCGATACGCTCGAGCTGGATCTTGGGTCAGTTGTGCCGTCACTGGCTGGACCCAAACGACCGCAAGACCGCGTGCCCATGTCTGAATTGAAAGCGGCATTCGAAGCCGCGCTGACCGCTCCCGTCAAAGATCGCGGCTTCGAACTCAAGCCTGAAGCAGTGAATACGGAGGTAACTTTTGGCACAAACGGCGGCTCGATGAAGATGAAACACGGCGCAGTTGTCATTGCCGCGATCACATCCTGTACGAATACATCGAATCCATCTGTGATGGTGGGCGCGGGATTATTGGCAAGGAAGGCTGTTGAAAAAGGATTGACAGTCAAGCCATACGTCAAAACCAGCCTCGCCCCAGGCTCGCGCGTTGTCACTGAATACCTCAAACAAGCGAATCTCATTGACCCTCTTGCGAAGCTTGGTTTCAACATTGTTGCTTATGGTTGCACAACCTGCATTGGCAACAGCGGGCCCCTCCCGGGTGAAGTGGCAAAGGCTGTTACGAGCAATGACCTCGTCGCCGCGGCAGTGCTCTCAGGCAACCGCAACTTCGAGGGACGAATTAATCCGCTTGTAAAAGCCAGCTTCCTTGCATCGCCTCCGCTGGTGGTTGCCTACGCGCTCGCAGGAACGGTTGATATTGATCTCGACAATGAACCGCTCGGCACAGGGAAGGATGGCTTGCCTGTTTACCTGAAGGATTTATGGCCCACCCAACAGGAGATTTCTGAAACCATTGCATCCAGCCTGAACGTGAGCATGTTCGAGCAACGCTACGCCAGTGTCTTTGAAGGTTCAGACATGTGGAAGGAGATCAAAGTCTCGGGCGGCGACCTGTATGAATGGGATGAGGCTTCGACGTACATTCATCACCCGCCTTACTTCCAAACTTTGACTCTCGATACGTCCTCGGTGAATGATATCAAGGGAGCGCGTCTTCTCGGACTGTTTCCTGATTCGGTTACAACCGACCACATCTCCCCCGCAGGCAATATCGCGGCAGACAGCCCTGCAGGCAAATACGTGCAGGAACGCGGCGTCCAGCCAAAGGATTTCAATTCGTACGGTTCGCGCCGCGGCAACGACCTTGTGATGGCGCGCGGGACTTTTGCGAATATTCGTATAAAGAATTTGCTTGTCGCGCCAAAAGAAGGCAACCTCACAAAACACTTCCCCGATGGCGTTGAAATGTCCATTTATGACGCGGCGATGAAATATCAAAGCGAAGGATTTCCCACGATTGTCATCGCGGGCAAGGAATATGGCACCGGCTCCAGCCGCGA
>DATKAU010000167.1:0-5777 GCA_035514655.1 Anaerolineales bacterium | reverse complement strand
CCGAACGCGGCGCGAAGCGGGTTCCACCCGCCGAAAATGGTGATCGATAACGCGATCCAGCCGAATCCGTCCAGGCCGGATATTGTGCCATTCCAACCGGCTTTGACGCTCAACGAATAGGTGGGTCCTGCCAGGCCAATGATCGCTCCGCCGATGACGGTGTACACATAGCGCATCAAGTTGACATTCGCGCCGCGTACATACGCTGAAGCAGGCTTCTCGCCAATGCCCTGCAGCATCAAACCCGGGCGCGTGCGGAAGACCCATGCCCAGGCGAGGAAGATGGCGAGGAAACTGAGATAGGTCATTACATCGTGGTTGAAGAACAGAGTCCCGAGCATGGGGATTTCACTCAATACGGGAAAGTCCCAGGCAGGGACGCGGGGTCCGCTCACGCCCATGTAGGTGTTGCCGAGGAAATAGGCGAGGTCGCGGCAGGTGAGGGCGAGGACGAATCCCACCGCCACCTGCGATTGTTTCAACGTGATGGACGAGAACGCCACAACGAGCGCGACCAGCGCCCCAATCACCGCGCCAGCCAGAAATCCGAGGAGCAGGCTTTCGGTTCGCACGGAGGCGGCGAAGCCTCCCATCGCGCAGAGCAGGATCGTCCCGTTCATCGAAAGGTTGATCACGCCGGCGCGTTCGGTGATCGTCTCGCCGATTACGGCAAAGATGATGGGCGCGGCGGCGAAGAGCACGCCAGCCAGACCGGTGAGGATGAGTGCAGTATCCATGAATTATGCCTTTGGGGTGAAGCGCTGACGCATGCCTTCAGCGAGCAGGACAAACAGCACGAGCATGCCCTGCAGAACGCCGGAGAGGGACGAGTCGAGTTTATGCAGAATTGGAAGTTGGATACTGCCGAGGTTGAGGGCGGCAAAGAACAACGCGACCGGCACCGCCCAGATGGCTTGATAGTTGATCAACATCGCGACCATGAGACCCAGATAACCATACCCGCTCGAGATGGAGGGGATCAGGCGGTAGTACACGCCGGTCACCTGCAGCGCGCCCGCCGCGCCCGCCAGCGCGCCGCACAATAAAAACGAGAACATCATGTATTGCCAGGTGGGGATGCCGAGCAAATACGCGGCGCGGAAATTCCTGCCCACCGCTTTTAAACGCAGACCAAAGTATGTTCCCTGCAAGAGAAAATACACAAACACAATACCCAGGATGGCAATGACCAGCGCCCACGGACTCAACCGCAAGCCGTCGAACTGCGCCAGGTGGAGCGCGTCATCGAACGGTTCGGTCCCGCTCATCGAACCCGTGCCGGGGCGCTTCCACGGACCGAAGATGAGGTAGATCGTCAACGCGGTTGCGACAAAATTCAAGCCAAGTCCGCCGAAGATCTCGTTGACGCCGCCGAAAGTTTTAAGCGCGCCCGCCAGAGACGCCCACAGCGCGCCTGTGACCATGCCTGCAACGATGCTCAACGCGATGATCAACGCAGGATTCATGCCGCTATCCTGCAAAGTCCGCAGAGCCATCGTCGTACCGATCGCACCGAGCGTTACCTGCCCCTCCACGCCAATGTTCCACAAACCTGCAGCGAAGGTGATCAACAAGCCGGCTGTGACCAGCAGGAGCGGAACCCAGCCCACCAGCACATCGGTAAATTTCTTGAGCGAACCCAATGACCCAGTGAACATATCCTTGAAGGCCTGCACCGGCGACGCACCTACAGCGAAGAGGATCAATGAGGTGATCCCCAGCGCCAGTGCCAGGGCGAGGAGTTGAAAACCCACCCGATTCATTGTTGTGTTTTTCATATCATGAAGCCTCAAAATCCAAGCCGCGAATTCGCGCGAAGTTAAAATAAAATTCGTGAAATTTCGCGTGCTTCGCGGCAAAAAGCATGTTCAACTCCAGCCCCTCCCGCCAATCAACTCACCCAGCTGCTGGACGTTTGTCTTATTCGCATCGAGCGGCTGCGACACCTCCCCGTTGTAAAAAACCAACACACGGTCGCTGTATTGCAGGATTTCATCGAGATCGGATGACATGAACAGGATCGCCGCGCCCTGTTTGCAGCGTTCCTTCAACTTGCCCCAGATATAGATCACCGATTCGATATCCAGCCCGCGCGTAGGGTGTTCGACCAGAACCAACGAAAGCGACTCGAGCAATAACGAAAGGAGCGTCCGCTGTTGGTTTCCGCCTGAGAGCGACTCAACCATGCTGACCGGTGTACCTTTGATGTTGAACGATTTGATCCGTTCCTCCGCCAGTTTACGCCCGCGCTCGCGATCGATGAACACGCCGGTCTGTTTTTCCGCGAGGATGAAATGCTCGCTGAGCGATAGCCCGGGCACAAGCGCCTGCTCCAATCGTGCAGCAGGCATAAATTCCACGCCGTGCTTTTTGTAGGTGTGATAAGTCCTGCCGGTGAGGTCGGTGCCATTTACCTTCACCATTCCATCCACCGTGCGGACCAGGCCTGCACACGCGCGCAGGAACAGATCCTGCCCGCTCCCCTCCATACCCGCCAGACCGATTACCTCGCCGGCATGCGTTTCAAGATTGACATCCTTGATCTTGAGACGGGCATCCTCCACCGAAACGTGACTCAGACTCAACACGCTTCTCTCCTGGGCCGCGGCTTGCTTCGCCCCGAGAGGCACCTCCCTGCCGAACATCATCTCCACCAGTTTTTTCTGGTCGAAGGGCTTTGTCATCTCCCCGACGAGTTTCCCCTGCCGCAGAACCGCCAACTGATCGCATAAATTTTCCACATCCTCCAATTTGTGCGATACAAATATGACCGTGATGGCTTGTTCGTGAAATTTTCTCAGCGTGTCGAACAGCTTTGCCTTTTGCGCGGCGCTGATGCCGGTTGTCGGTTCGTCGAGAATAAAGACGCGCGCGCCTAAAAACAACAAACGCATGATTTCAAGCTGTTGGCGCTCCCCCACCGTGAGCGAGTCCACGTAATTTTCGGGGTCGAGCGAAAACCCAAATTCCTTTTGAAGCAGGCTGAAATCCTGGAAGGCGTGATTCCGGTTGAGAAACAATCCACCCTTTTGTCCGAGCACGAAGTTGTCGATGATCCGCATCGGAGGAAAATCCAGCGGGTCCTGGTGCAGCATGCCGATCCCGTCGTGGATGGCGGCGGCAGGCGACGTGATGACAACGGGTTTTCCATCCAGCAAAATCTCTCCGCCGTCGGCGCGGATGAACCCCGAGAGGATCTTCATCAGGGTGCTCTTCCCCGCGCCGTTCTCGCCAAGGATCCCCTGGATCGTGCCCGAGGGAATCGTGAGATTAATATCGTCGTTGGCGTGGTTATTGCCGAAGTACTTGTGGATGCCGCGCAGTTCAACCTTCATGGTTTTTCCTTGGCGAACACAGCGATTAAGTTTCCCCTTTATACAATAAAAAACGTGGGAAGGCAATTGCCTTCCCACGTTTGTACACGCGTTATTCGGGGACGCTCTGGCCTTCCATGCCTTCGAGCAATTGCGGCAGGTACCAGACCTGTTGATCAGTCGCTACTTCGCCATCGGCAAGATAGACGGTGCCATCCTGCAAGTTGATCGGACCCGTCCACAAATTGAGTCCGCCCGCGAGTTCGGCGATGAATGCATCGACCTGCGTGGCGGCTTCGACGCTGAGTCCGTCACCCTTCACGAAACCAACATGGCTGGTGTCGGGGTTGTTCAGGTCTGACCAGTCCGGTCCGTTCCACTGGAAGTTGGATACGAAATTGCCCTCGGAAGCGGCAGTGATCTCCGTCAGATACGCTGGTCCCCAGTTGAAGTACGGCACACCGAGGCAGACCGTGGGAGAAATTTCGCACGAGCCGATGAAATCGTAGGGTATGGAAAAGACTGTCTTGCCTTCCTTCGAGAACTTGTCGGCTTCCACCATCGCTTCGGTGGTATCAATGCCCGAGAGGACCACATCGTAACCACTGTTGAAGAATTCATCCGCAACCTGTGTCGGGTCTGCGGTGAAGCCCGGGATATTGAACCAGAAACCTATCCACGTCACCTTGAACTGCAGGTCAGCGGGATCATTTCCCGCATTCGTCCAACAATATTTCGCACCGAGGTAGGCGGAGGCGGCGAGGCGGCGGGTTTCATCGTTGATCAATGGTCCGAGATAGCCGATCTGACCAGTCTGTGTGGTAAGCGCTGCGGCACAGCCGGCGATCATCTTGCCGTATTCCATGCGGCCCATGATATTGGTGAGGTTGGGGATTTCTTCGAAGGCTTTTCCATCCGACCATATTTGATCGCCGGAGGCCATGATCACGTAGATATCAGGATTGGCTTTCGCAAATGTGGTGGAGGCGTCCTTCATATCATCCGAATTGAAGATGACGAGTTTCGCGCCCTGCGCCACGAGTTCTTCAGCCAGTTGGTCGGGCGTGGTGCCCGGGCGGTCGGCGGGGTTGACCTTGTCGAGGTAGATCATCTTCGAGTTGAGTCTCTCCTCCACATATAGCCCTGCTTCATAATGGGCCTGGCTCCAGCCGTGGTCGTTATACGGACCAACGAGGAGCATGCCGAACACAAACGGCTCGGCAGGGGCTTCGGTTGCAACGGGCGCTTCAGTCGCGGGGGCAGGGGGTTCCGTGGCAACGGGCGCTTCGGTTGCAGGGGCAGGGGCTTCTGTGGCGGCGGGTCCACAAGCTGATAAGACGAGCATTAATGCCAGCGTTAGAAACGCCAGGCGGGTAAGGTGGGTATGCATTTCTTCTTTCTCCTTGTTGATAATGTTGAATGGGCAGGATCTGAATCAGAGACTTACAAAAATATGTTTGGAACCTCCTTTCGCTTAAGTTGTCTGACAATTTGTCTAAACAAATATAGTTTATCACATGCGCACGTTGACCTATTTATTGTAGATTGAATCATGCCTTGAGCGCAAGTGTGCTTCTTATGGATTGCAGGCGAATAACGTCCATACTTCGGATACCGCTTCGCTTCGTTCCACACCTGGGCTTGTTTCTGACTCCACGCGTTCCCACAGCCGGCAAAGCATCTCCCCCACATCCTCCGGCGAGACCTCATACGCCTCCTTCGACAACTCAATCGCCCTCGCCCACTCCCCGGCGTGGGCATAGCCTTCGATGAAGACGAATAATTCCGCCGGGTCACTGGATGGACGTTCCAACTGAAATGCCGCCTCTCCCAGCGCAATGACTTGATCCCAATCTCCGAACTGACGCGCCAGTTCAGCTTTTTGGAAGTGATAACACCATCCGTGCGCAGGCTCGGGAGCATATGGCGAAGGCATGCGCGACGTTTCCTCGGGCAGGATCAACTCGTGGTCCGAAAGGCGCGAAGCGAAGCGCATCAATGATTGCTCGGGGATCGTCCGGTTTACGCGGTCGATGTCCGGGTCGAGGATGCGCATGCATCCTGGCGGCGCGAAATAAACCGCCAGCACTTGCGATGTGTTCCCGGTAAATGTTCCGGCGAGATAGTCGGTGAAGATGGGCTGGTCGGGTTCCAGCGACGGGAGCGCGCCGCTTCGCAATCGCGTTGTTGGGTAAAGCAGCACATATTCGATGTGATCGTCGCGTTCATCCGGCGCGAAGACCCAATTCACCATGGGGCTGAGTGAGTTATCTGCAAAAAATTTCAATCCGCCTTCGTTCATGATGATGGCGGTATCGGGCGCGATGCCCGGCGCACGCCACGTGAACTGCCAGAATAATTCCTTTTGTGTCTGCCAATCATTTTTATATTCAGCCGCCCACAGGGCTTGCCTCCCGGCAGCAAAGCCGATCAGCACTGCAAGCAAAACATATCGCAGCGTTT
>DATKAU010000166.1:0-4838 GCA_035514655.1 Anaerolineales bacterium | reverse complement strand
CTGCTCGCATTCGGTTCCGCCGCGGCTGTAGGCGCGTTCTTTGGATATTACCCCGCCAACCAAGCCGCAAAACTGGATCCAATTGAAGCGTTGAGATATGAATAAGTCCAGCCCGTCATTGCGAGGAGCGAAGCGACGAAGCAATCCCCATAACGAATTAGGGGATTGCTTCGGGCAGACAAACACCGCCCTCGCTATGACATAAATTTATACAGGAGACACCATGAAAAAAATAACCCTCACAATCTTTACCGTCCTCGTTTTGACTTTGACCGCCTGTGGCGGCGCTTCGAACAACCCCCAAGCTGGTCCAGCGGACCCGGCCTCATCCTCCGAAAATACCCTTCCGCTTTCAACACAACTGCTCATTGGTACCTTCAAACTCGAAGACACCGATCTCGCTGTGACAGCGGAACAAGCAAGTGAGCTCATCCCGCTCTGGCAGGTATTGCAAAGCATCTCCAGCAGTGACAACGCCGCGCAGGAAGAAATGGATGCACTCGTTGAGCAAATACAGGAAACCATGACGGCCGAACAAGTACAAGCCATCGAAGCCATGAACCTGACCTCGCAAGATATGTTCACGATCATGCAGGAACAGGGTCTGGGCGGAGGCGGGCCAATGATGACACAAGGCACCCCAGAAGCGGGATCAAACGGTGACTTTCCTGCCCCTCCCGCTGGAGGCGGTGACTTCATTGGACCAGCCGGCGGTGGGCCACCAGGTGGCGGAGGAGGTCCGGGCGGAGGAGGTCCAGGCGGTGGAGGCGGACAGGGCTTGAGTCCAGATCAGATTGCCACCGCGCAGGCAAACCGCGCAGAAAATGGCGGAGGAGGCGGATTCCGTTTCAACGGCGCTCCTGCTCCGCTCATTGAAGCGCTTGTAAAATTCCTGCAGGAAAAGGCTGGGTAGTAAGAATATTGATATACTGAAATATTCTTGTTTCACCCGTAAGGGCGACCCGACAGGATCGTCAAGTAACACTCATCCCGCCAGGCGGGTCGCCCCTACACCTGAAAAGATAATCACAAATATTAAGGTCAAGAACTATGGCAAAAACCATCATGGTTGTGGACGATGAAAAGCGATTGGTCTCACTGGTCGAGAGCTATTTGACTCAGGAAGGCTACCGCGTAGTCACCGCGCACAACGGAAAGGACGCGTTGGCTGTGGCACGTCGCGAGAAACCCGACCTGATTGTCCTCGATGTGATGATGCCCGAAATGGACGGTTACGAATTCATGCGGAAACATCGCGCAGACAGCAACACGCCGATCATCTTATTAACTGCGCGCGTGGACGACGAAGAAAAAGTCATCGGGCTGGAAGTGGGCGCGGATGATTACATGACCAAGCCCTTCCGCCCGCGAGAACTCGTGGCACGTGTGCGCGCTATGTTACGGCGCGCCGGCGAGCCTGGGCCATCTGGCAAAGTGGTGAAAGCTGCTGATATTGTATTGGATCGCGACAGCCGCACGGTGAAGGTGGCGGAAGCCTTCGCAGACCTCACCCCTTCTGAATTCGACATCCTCACCGCGCTCATGGCATCGCCCGGACGGGTTTATTCCCGCCTTGATCTGCTCGACATCATTCAAGGAGTCCGCTATGAAGGATACGAGCGCACGATTGACACACATATCAAAAACCTACGCGGAAAGATAGAAAGCGATCCGCATGCACCGCAGTATGTCGAAACCGTGTACGGGGTCGGCTATCGTTTCAGAAGAGAATGAGCGCGATGCGATCCATCTCGACGAAACTAATCCTTGCTTTCGTATCCATTGGCTTGATCAGCGTGGCTGTGATCACATTCTCCGCACGCTGGAACACCCGCGCCGAGTTCATCAAGTTCGTTTCCGATCGCCAGCAATCAGATATCGCCACAGAACTCACCGATTACTACAGCACCACCGGCTCGTGGGACGGGGCAGATGTTATTTTCATCGCCAGTGTTGACACTTTCAACGAACCTCTGCCACAGAACCATGTTCCACCAGGTCCGGTGCCTCCCTTTGTTCTGGTGGATGAGAACGGCGTTGTAGTCGTCCCGAATGGGCAATATCAGGCCGGCGAGAGAATCCCTGCGCCGGATCTTGCCATGGGGGTATCGCTCACCGAAAATGGAGAGGTGGTGGGCATCCTCGTTCCCATCCGCGTTCCGTTCGAGGGAAACCGGCGCGAGCAGGAATTCATTCAGCGCACAAATCTTACATTTTTTTACAGCGCGTTGGGTGCGGCAATCATCGCCTTGATTCTGGGAATCGTTTTGTCGCGCACACTCACGCGCCCAATTCGCGAACTGACGCAAGCCACACACGCCGTCTCGGAGGGCGACTTGTCACAACAAGTCACCGTTCACTCCAACGACGAACTGGGCGAACTCGCCAAAGCCTTCAACAACATGAGCGCGGAACTCTCGCGTTCGGTCAATGCCCGCAAACAAATGACCGCCGATGTTGCCCACGAGCTACGCACGCCGTTGAGTCTAATTCTGGGTCATGCCGAGGCGGTGCATGACAATGTCCTGCCGCCGACGAGGGAAAACTTTGAGATCATCCGTGAGGAAGCCCTGCGGCTTGAGCACCTGGTAAACGATCTGCGGATTCTTTCCCTGGCAGACGCGGGCGAGTTGACCATCAACCCGCAAACGGTCGAGCCAGGACGACTCGTCAACGAAGTGACGTCTCGGTATCAGGTTGAGACACAGAAGAAGAAAATTTCCCTCCATGTGGACGTTGCTCCGCACCTCCCTTCGCTTGATGTCGATCCCGGGCGGATGACCCAGGTGCTCACAAACATCATGGATAATGCCCTGCGGCACACACCCGAGGGCGGTAAGATCCATCTTTCCGCAAATGAAGAAGGAGACGATATCGAATTTTCCGTACAGGACAGCGGACCGGGCGTGTCGCCTGAAGACCTCGACCGCATCTTCGAGCGTTTCTATCGAAGCGACTCAGCCCGCCAACGCGATGGTGCCTTTCCGGGAGGATCGGGGTTGGGACTGGCAATCGCCAAGTCCATTGTTCAGGCGCATGGTGGACAGATATTGGCTGAATCAGAGACAGGGCAGGGTTTGCGGGTTGTCGTCCAATTGCCGAAGCAATCTGATTCGGCAAATTAAGAAAAGATTTAGAGTTTCTCCACAATTTCCACAACATTCGTACAATGGGAGGTGATAGATTTGGGGCAGGTAATCAACCGGAGGTACTCATGAAAAAATGGTTAATTCGCATCCTGCTTGTACTCGTGGCAGTTGGCGCGCTCGCCGGCGCCGGTTTCGCGGGATATCGCATCGGGCTCAGTCAGGGCGTGCAACTCTCTGGAAACTTCGATGACGCGCCGCGCTTCGTGGAACGATTCCACAAGGCTGGAATGCCTGAATTTCAATTCGGGTTTCATCGCAATGACCGCGGCTTTAATCGCGAGTTCGGTCCCGGCGGCTTTCACGGCCGGGGTTTCGGGTTCATGTCGCCCCTTTTCGTCCTATTGAAGATAGCCCTCTTCAGCCTCATCGCATGGGGCGTGTACAAACTGTTCACCGGAAACGGCTGGCAATTGTCGTTTACTCGTCAGCCCGCTGAAACCACGTCTGCCGCGCCTGAGGAAACACCGGCTGCCAAGAAACCGAAGGGTAAGCAATAATCAAACGCATTCGTCTGAGTTGTGGACAAACAGGACCCTGGCACCCCAGGGTCTTGTCACAACATGAGGAGACTCCATGGACTTCATCAATAGGTTCATCACGGCAATAACACAAATCCACCCCACACACCCGATGGTCGTGCACTTCCCCATTGCCCTCACCGGCGCGGCGTTTCTTTTCATCGTGCTTGCCTGGTGGAGAAACAACGCCTTCCTCGAACAGGCGGCGTTCGCCAACATGATCCTGGCGGCGCTTGGCACGGTTGCCGCGGGCGTTACCGGAATCATGGACAATATAAAAAACTACGAAGGCGATGCGCCCAACGCATCCGCGAAAATCATCCTCGCCTCTTTGCTTTTACTTCTCACTACGGGAATCAGCGTCATCCGTTGGCGCAACCCGGATATTTTCAACAAGGGGAATCGATTCCTCTATGCCGCATCATACGGCTTGAGTTTCCTCATCGCGTTTACGCTTGCCTTTTTGGGCGGCGTCATCTTATATGGATTTTAGGAGACGAATGAAAAAAAATATACTGATCGCGGTCCTGCTTCTCGGACTCTTCACTGCCTGCGGCACTCAACCGACGGATGTTCCCGCATCAGACCCTGGACTGAGCAGCGTCGAAGTTTCACCCGTGCCTGCCGCGCCCACTGACGCATCTTTACCTACCGAAGCCGTGTTCCCCACTACTGCCCCCGTGCAACCCACGGTGCCGCCTACCAGCGATTCCTCGGCACAGGCAGCTACTGTCAGTTTTTCAGCGGATGTGTTACCCATCCTGCAAAGCCGATGTTTCAATTGCCATGGGGGCGACGATATCGAAGAAGGCTTGAACCTGACAACATTCGCCGGAATCATCGCTGGTTCCGATAACGGACCGGTCATCATCCCCGGCGATGCCGCCAACAGCCTGCTGGCTGAACAGGTGGTCTCACAGGAAATGCCCAAACGCGGACCGAAATTGACTCCGCCGCAGGTTCAAATCATCGTTGATTGGATCAACCAGGGTGCGCTCGATAATTAAGCGACCAAATCAATACATGTACATGACTAGGGCAATCGCATCTAAATTGGGTCAGAGATGAGGTAAAAATGACTATCTCCAGGAGGTAGTCATGCCGAAGAAGCCATTGGAAGCGATTGAGGAGTATTTTAGTAAGGTAACCGACCCGCGCATGGAACGGACGA
>DATKAU010000165.1:0-4052 GCA_035514655.1 Anaerolineales bacterium | reverse complement strand
GAAATCACCCTCAAACAGGTCACGCCGATCGTGATCAACGAGGACGAGATCACCGGGCGGGTATTGAACGCCGCGCAATTGGCATTCCCGGATAAAGAGATCGACACTTCGCCATACCTCACCATGGGCGCAGAGGACATGGGCTACATGCAGGAAAAGACAGGCGGCTGTTATTTCTTTGTTGGCTCCGCCAACGCGGAGAAGAATCTGGCCTATCTGCATCATCACCCCAAATTCGACTTCGACGAACGCGCCCTCGTCACAGCGTCTGCATTGATGGCATCCGCTGCGGCGGAGTTGTTGAAATAGCTTAACTGCGAAAAAACACCCCTCCCCTACAAGACCGTCATGATTCCCCGCACCACCAGCGCGGCGAACAATGCTATGACTACGGTAAGGACCGAGATCACCGTCATCGCACGCGTGCCCAACTCGCGCTTCAGAACCGCGAGAGTCGCGAGACAGGGCAGGTAAAACATCACGAATGCGGCATACACCGCCATCTGCATGGAGGTAAGCGCTGTGTCGAAATCCGCCGTGCCCAATGCCTGACTCAACATCACGAGCGACAGCTCCTTGCGGAAGATGCCGAAGATCAGAGGCACGCCGGTTTCAAGCGGCAGTGTCATGATCCATGTAAACGGACGCGCCAGCCAGTTGAACAGGATCGCCAGCCCGAAATAGTTGAGCAGGGCAAGCACTGCGCTCCCCCCGGTTAACAAAGGCCAGGCTTCCACAACAAACTCGCGCACCCGGAACCAGGATTTGGCGATCACGTTCCTGATGGTGGGCACGCGATATGGGGGCATTTCCAAAATCAGACCCGGCGTATCTTCGGGCAACAGCCTCGATATGATCCTGCCGGTCACAGCGATGATCAACAGGTTGAGCATGTACAACCCAAATGCCGCCAACGGACCCAGATAATACGCCACCAGCCCGAACACCACCGCCATCCGCGCCGCGCATGGGACAAGCGTTGCCAGCGCCGCGGCGAGATACCGATCGCGCGGCTCCTCCAGCGTCCGCGTGGACATGACTGCCGGCACGTTGCATCCATAGCCAAGGATGAAAGGCACGATGGCTTTGCCATGCAAGCCAATACGGTGCATGAATGCATCCATGAGAAAAGCAATCCGCGGCAGGTAGCCGATATCCTCGAGGATTCCCAACCCAAACAAAAACGGCAACAGATACGGCAGGACGATCGCCACACCCGCCGCAATGCCCTGCATCACTCCCAGCCCAATTTCAGAGAGCAGGGGACTGAAACCGAACAGGGTCAAGGCATCCTTCGTTAGCACCTCGAACAAGGCAAGCAGGGGCGGTTCGATGAACTTCCCAATCCCGTACACAGCTTGAAATAACAGGAACAGAACAAGAGCCAAAACCACATAACCCCACAACGGATGCAACAACACATCGTCGAGCCGGTCACGCCACGTGACACGCCTGTCGCCCTGGGATACATGGTTGTGGGCAAGTTCTTTGGCGAAATTATGACGCACGTCTGCATTCCATGCCATGGCTTCATTGAACCGGTAACCGTTTCTCCCAACAGTCTTGCCTCTCCCTGCCTCGACGCTTTTCAAAAACACTCGCTTCACACCGCGTCCCTTGCTTGCCACCAAAGGCAGCACGGGAATTTGCAACTCCCGCGAAAGACCTTTGCCATCGATCTTTAAACCCAATCGCGCAGATTCGTCCATCATGTTCAGGGCGAGGACCAATGGCTTATCGAGCCGGAGCAGTTCGAGGGTTAGATCGAGCGACGATGCGAGCCGGGTCGAGTCTGCCACGTTGACGATCGCGTCCACCTCCTGCGAATCCAGATACCAGGCGGCTAGCTGCTCAGCCGGGCTTCCACCTTCCAACGTAAACGTGCCGGGCAAATCGACTACATCGATCACCTCTCCCGCCACGCGTACGCGGCTTTCGGTAAACGCCACAGTCGTGCCGCTGAAATTTCCCGTCGCGGCTTTGTATCCCGCCACCTGATTGAATAATGTGCTTTTGCCGCAATTCGGCGCCCCGATCAGCGCGACTCGCATATCAACTCCACCAATATTTTTTCAGCCAGTACGCCGCCCAACGCCATTTCACGATCATCCACTTCAATCAACAGTGGACCACCCAGCGGTGCGCTGCGCAACACCCGCACTTCATCGCCGATATGCAAGCCATATTGCCTCAGCCTTGATCGCAAACCCCTGCTGACAGATGCCAGACGGGCACGCTTCCCAATCGGGACAGTTAGCAGAGAAATCATGCCATCGTTATATCCTGTGGACATGGAGAGGCATAGTGACGAACATCCCTGCGTAGGGATATGAATATCGTGAAATTGGACTGGAATAGGACACAATGAATACCGGGGAATATCCAGTAGAAATATACAAGCGTAAGACAAACAAAACGCTGGAAAATCACGGGGTTATCCTTTTGTAGCGCGCGACTCACTAATCAGGTCAGGTGAGATGTGCCCGCTATGAGCATTTCGTTATCGTAACTTTTGGAAGTGGAATTAAATCACCAGATTGCCTACGCGCAGACTCTGCCATTGACATTCCAGATTATTTATCGTATATTTCGTTTAGTAATTACTAAACGAAATATACGAGACAAACCATGCCGCAATCCCTGAGCAAAATCAAAATAGACTTCACAGAAGGCTTGAGCCAGATCAGCCGCTTTTGGGGCTTTCCAAAAGGGATGGGCGCGATCTTTGCTGTGTTGTATCTCTCCCCCACTCCCCTTCCTCTTGACGAGATCGTTGCAGAGACCGGGCTCACCAAAGGCGCGATCAGCACCGAGATCCGCGCGCTGGCGCGCATGGGGCTGGTCCACCGATCGACAAGACTCGGCGATCGCAAGGACTACTACACAGCCGAAACGGATTTTTATTCAGCGATCAAGTCCATATTGAGGGAACGGCAGAACAGCGAGTTCGACCGCGCCGTCGGTTCGGTGAAAGCTGCATTGACGGCTATGGACGAGAACTGGGTGGACAACGACGACTGGAATTTCGCCTACGCGCGCGTGCAAGCCCTGCAGGAGTTCTTCGACGCCATCGACAGTTTATCCAAAGCTGTGATGAAACTGGATAAATTGGGTTTGTCGAATGTTACAAAGATCCTCGGCGTATTGAAATAAGGAGCAGATTATGAACACCATACCGTTTTTCCTGATGCAGGTCGTGTTGACGTTGATTCTCTGCCTCGCGATCGTCGGATACCTCCGCCAGATCCTGCGCAAGGTTTTGATCGACCTGTGCGGCACGGAGGAACGCGCCCATTTCTGGACGGCGTTCTCCAATATTTTATTGATCGTTCTGCCGGTCATCATTTCATTGAACTACAGACCCAACGCGGAAAATTTCGAGGAATTGTTTTTTGAAATGGCCGGGAAATTAGGCGATAACCTCGGCGGATTGCTTTTTGCCCTGGTGGGCATCGGGATCATGGTGTCGTTCTTTGCACTCGTGGCACCAAAGCCAGCCAGGATGGAGACCAAATGAAAATCGCCGTGACAGGGGCGTTCAGTTACACAGGCAAGTTCATCACCCAGAGGCTACTTGACCGCAGTGAAGAGGTAATTACTCTGACAAATCACCCGGATCGACCCAATCCGTTCGACGGAAAGGTCAAAGCCCACCCTCTGGATTTCGACGAGGCAGGAATGACCAGATCTCTGCAGGGTATGGACGTGCTGGTCAACACGTATTGGGTGCGGTTCGACAAAGGCGATAACACCCAGCCGCGCGCGGTGGAGAACACGCGGAAACTCGTCAGCGCCGCCAAAGCCGCGGGTGTTAAACGGATCGTGCACATCAGCATAGCCAATCCCTCCCCGGACTCGCACCTCCCTTATTATTGGGGCAAGGCGGCGAATGAAAAAACAGTGATCGAGTCCGGATTGTCGTACGCAATCCTGCGCCCTACCGTGCTTGTCGGCGGCGGGGAAGACATTCTCATCAACAACATCGCCTTCCTGTTACGATGCCTCCCTTTCTTCTTTATCCCCGGCGATGGGTCGTATGGAATCCAACCTGT
>DATKAU010000164.1:0-4569 GCA_035514655.1 Anaerolineales bacterium | reverse complement strand
TTTGCGGAAATGATGGATCTGGATCTCTCGCGGACGACCGTCGAATCATTCCTCCTTTCGATTGCCTCGCTTCGAAGTACGGATTTGCGCCCCATGCTCGATCAGATCACGATCCCCACGATGGGCATTTACGGCGACCGCGATATCATCGTACATCCCAAGCAATGGCAGCCGTTGGAAAAAGGGGTTTCGCAAGCCCGCATCGAGCGTTTCCCCTTCGCGGGGCATTTCCCCATGCTTGAAGAACCTCACCAGTTTTCGGAGAAACTCAAGGCTTTTCTCGATTCAGAAGATCCAGCGCGGACGATCCCGCGCTCCTCGGCAACATTGACTGCTTCGCCTTCGGTGACCATATGACGGAAACCTTCCACTACCCAAACCGCATGGGTAGGATCATCCTTCTTTCGATGGAGGAGGTGATGGGACGGAACGGAGTCAATGCGGTGCTGAAACTGGCTTCGCAGTCTTCGCTGATCGAAAATTATCCCCCAGACGACACAAAACTGGATTTTTCGTTCTCCGCGGTAAGCGGCCTCATGGAAACGCTCGAGCAGGTCTATGGGCCGCATGGCGGGCGCGGGTTGTCTCTTCGCGTCGGGCGCGCGTGTTTCAATTACGGCGTCAGACAATATGGGGCTCAAATAGGGGTGACGGCGATGGCGTTTAAATTGCTCCCTCTGCCCGCGAAACTGAGCGCCGGCGCAAAAGCCCTTGCCGAATTGTTCAACACCTTCACCGATCAACGCGTGCACATCGAGGAGGACGGCAAAAGCATCTTCTGGCACATCGAGCGCTGTCCGTTATGCTGGGAACGAAAAACGCACGAACCTGCCTGCCACCTTGCCGTGGGGTTGTTGCAGGAGGCGCTGTATTGGTTGAGTGGGGGCAAGGTCTTCCCTGTGGAGGAACAGACTTGTATTGGCGCGGGGGATAAGGCATGTACGATCGTAATCGATCCATCCCCGATTTCGTAGCTCACTCGCACACCCGGGCATATTAAGGAACGGTGCGACTTTCTGCCATCTCAAATTCATGGTCTGTTACTGCCCGCCACAATTTGTGCAATAAAAACCCATAAAATACGAGTAGTATGACGAGGATCCACGGCACGTAGATGAAAGGATCAGTGAGCACGTAGGAGCCATCCGCGAGAATGGCATCGCCAAATGACAGGTAACTGATTAATCGCCAGATATCGAGAAAGGCATATGGGGCGAAGACGATCCATAATAAGGCTCTTTTCCATTTTTCCTCGAGCACAGTGAGCAGGAAGATGAATATCACCAGCGCGAGCGATATCTCCCACACCATATCGAGCCAGATGAATGCGCCGAGATACAGGGCAAATGCGAGAGTGAGAGCGAGTTGAGGAGATTCTTTCCCCGCCCTGCCAATCGGGCGGCGAAGGTATGACAGCAAGACCCACCCGAGCGGGACAAGGAGTATGAGCTTGATGAAGTCTGCCAGCCGCAAATTTTCAGTTGTGACGCCCAAATAGTAAACGACTGTCTGCTTTATGGAATGGTTATAACCGAGGAATGGTTTATCGGGACCCCACCACGGAAAATCATGGGAGAGGCGGGATAGGAATCCGATGTAGTCCCGGTACTGCCCGAGCACGTAGTCCGCGCCTCCGCCAATCGTCGTGATCCCCGCGACGACAAGGTAGGCGGCGAAGGTGCCAGCCAGCAACTTGAAGAAGAAGCGATATCTCCCTAGCAAGAGAGGAACTCCAAGCGGAAAAGCCCAGTGTGGTTTGATCGGCAGGATGACCGCGCCGAGCCAGAATGACGCCCATACAAGATTTTCATCCAACACGGCGTCGATGGCGAAGGTGGAAAACAGCGCGACGATCAAATAGATGTTCAGCAAAGCCACATCGTCCCAAAATACAGTGAAGATGAGGAACAGAGGCAATGCCCATGCCCAGGCTTTTTCGGCGCGATCGAGTTTATTTTTGTGAAAGATACGATGCCACCAAAAATATAGCAACCCATAGGCGATCAGGTGGATGAGTACCTGGAGTGGCACCTGGATGTTCAACGGCAACAGCAGGATTGGAGAGAATAAAAACGCAAATGCGGGAGAATAGGGGAAGTGCAGTTCGAGAATTTCCAGTGAGCCTTTAAGATAGATATCCTCCCGCGCCTGAAAGTGCTGGGCGGCGGGTATGTAGGAAAATTGCAAATCACCGGAAACAAGTGTGCCTTCGGCAATCGCCTCCGGTGTGATGGCATAGGCGAAAAGGTAGCTTTGCACGGCAAGCCTCAGCAGGAAATACAAAACCGCCGCAATCAGCAGGGTGCGATAGAGTTTTGATTCAGACCAAAGAAGCCTGGCGGCGCTCATTTCAAATTTCATCCTTCGGTTTCAGCCGTTTGACCAGGTCGCGCAATTGGCCGAACAGGATCGGTTTGATCAGGGCGAAATCAACCTGATCGCGGAAGTCCTCCGCAAGGCGGGCGTCGGCGGTGGTGATCATCAGCCATGTATTGGAAAATCGTGGATCGTTTTTGATTTCCTGCAGGAGATCCTTCCCTGAAACAAGCGGCAGATGCATATCCAGCAGAATCACAAAGGGTACTTCGCCGCCTGCGAGCCTCTGGCGGGCGGATTCCCCATCCGTCAGGTTTTCGACCTCCAGTCCGATGCCATGCAGTGCCTCAGCGAATATGTTCGCCAGGTCCTCGTCGTCTTCGATGATTAATGCAAGTTTGTTCATATGTCACTCCTTTAGTACGGATTCGCCGTCGGGAACGATCAAGGGAAGGGTGATGGTAAACGTGCTGCCAATATTCAATTCGCTTTTTAACTTGATTTGTCCATTCATCAAGCCGACAAGTTGCTTCACGATGGATAATCCAAGACCAAACCCTCCATGTGAACGAGTGTCAGTGCCCTCCACCTGGCGGAAAGTATCGAAGATGAATGCAAGCTGTGATTCGGGGATCCCCTGCCCCATGTCGGACACCTCGATCCCCCATGTTTCGGCGTTCCTGCGGAAAAACTGGATGTGAACTCCGCCCTGGTCCGTAAACTTGATCGCATTGGTCACAAGGTTAACCAGGATCTGTTGCAGGCGTGCAGGGTCGCCGATCAAAGCGTCGGGGAGGAGAGGATCGATTTCGCTGGTCAGCCTCAAGCCTTTGTCTGATGCGGACTTATCCATCAAGCCGTGTAACGCCTCAAGCAAATCGGAGAGTCTGACTGCCTCCGTCCGGATCGTCATTTTTCCCGCCTCCATTTGCGCCTGATCGAGGAGGTCGTTGATCAAGCCAAGCAGGCGCTGGGTGTTCTTCATGATCCGGTCAGCCATGTTGGTTTGCTTCTCGTTCATCGGACCGTAGACCGACTCTTTGAACATTTCCGAGTACCCGAGGATGGCGTTGAGCGGCGTACGCAGTTCGTGAGAGACGATCCCGACAAATGTGCTTTTCATCCGTTCCACTTCGGCTTCACGTGTAAAGTCTCGGAACACAATGACCGTGCCGATGTTTTGCGACTGGTTATCGTAGACGCTTGCCGCGCCCACCGACAGGGTCTTTTCGCCCCAATCTATGCGGAAGCCGATGGGCTGTGTGCCGTGATTCATCATTGCATACAACAATGGCCGGCTTTTCGTTGAGAGTCTGGGGTGTTCGATCAATTCGCGGAAATCCTTGTTGACGATGATTTCCAGCGGAATTTCAAGGATGGCCTTGAGTGCGGGGTTAGCCTGCGTGGCTGTCCATTTTTTGTCGAACACGATCACACCGTCGGCGATGGAATTCAGGATTGCCTGGCTGCGCCCTGCCTCGATCCGTTCCCTTGAAAAGGATTCTGCCAGAGCCTGCGTTCGTTCGGTGACCACCCGATCAAGGTTGATATTGATCGCGCGCAATTCACCCAGCGCCTGTTCGAGACTTCGCGCCGAAAGCCAGAAGACGAACGCGAGCAGGAAAAATCCGATCATGGCCGGGGTGTTCGGAGCGAAGTCGATCGAAAGGCCGATGACAGCGATGATTACACTGCTCAACGCGGCAAACACAAAACTCGATGCCGGCGTAAGAAGAATGCTTGCCATGAATACCGGGATGGCAAAATAAAACAGGGAGCGCCCTCCGGACACCTGCTCTGCGCTGTCGCTGAAGGTAAATATCAAGGTCATGAATATCAGAAACAATGACGAGGCGGCCTTCCCCGATCGGCGTGTATTGATGACATAAATAACCAGAACACCGATAATAGTGATAATGCTGCCCCACAGTATCAATAAATTTTCCGCGGTTCTCTGTCGGGAAGTTATTATGAGAAGTGCCCCGGTGATCGCGCCGAGAACGGACAGCCCTCCTGTGCCCGCCAGCAGGACGTTGAGGATTTTTCTCTTCCGCAAATCGTCGGGGTCCGTTGTGGAGATCGTCAGGAATCGTTGCAGGATATTGCTCATGGTCAGCCTGCCAGTGCCAGTGCGCTGATGACTGCGGATCGGATGACCAGATGCGGGCTGTACAGGCATTTGCCGATCCACAATGGGGGATATGGCTTGTCCATGTTTTCGTTAAGCCACCGCACGCCTTTTTTAAAGACATT
>DATKAU010000163.1:0-5556 GCA_035514655.1 Anaerolineales bacterium | reverse complement strand
CAACCAGGGGATCATCGCGGAGGTGGGCAAGTATCCGTATGCCGATTTGCTCGATATTCTGGAGAACGCGCGCAACAAGAACGAACCTCCGTTTGTCTTGTTGCTTGATTCATTGAACGATCCCCAGAACTTCGGCACGCTGATCCGCACGGCGGAGGCGACGGGTGTGCACGGCATTGTCATTCCGTTGGCGCATACGGTGGAGGTCACGCCTGCGGTGGTCAACGCGTCATCGGGCGCGAGTGAGCACATGTTGATTGCGCGGGCGAATCTCGCACAGGCGATCGACGCCCTCAAGGGGGACGGCGTTTGGGTTGTAGGGCTCGATCAGGATGGAGAATCGATCGGGGAGAAGACTCAGCGTCACTTGACGGGATCTACTGCTTTGGTCGTTGGAAGCGAGGGCGAAGGCATCCGTCAGCTCACGCGCGCGAAATGCGACATCGTGTTGAAACTCCCGATGCGCGGGCAGGTTGAATCCCTCAATGCCGCAGTCGCAGGTTCGGTTGCGTTGTATCTGGCGTATCTGGCAAGGAATAATAATTGATCATCCGTAGGGGCACAGCGGGACGAGAAATCGTCGAAATCTTTTTTTGATTTCGCTGTGCCCCCACCCATTCATTGGAGATTACATGATTCAAGCATCCTATCATTTCCCGCGCGGATTTTTATGGGGGACGGCGACCGCCGCGCATCAAGTGGAAGGAAACAATACGAACAACAATTGGTGGAAGTGGGAACAGGAAGGTCAGACGCAGGGGATGTCTGGTCTCGCTTGCGATTGGTGGGGAGGCCGCTGGAGGGAGGACTTCGACCGCGCCGCGGAAGGCGGGCAGAACGCGCATCGCATGTCGGTGGAGTGGAGCCGCATCCAGCCGACGCCCGATACCTGGGACGAGGACGCGCTGGAGCGTTATCGTACGATGGTACGCGGTTTGAAGGAACGCGGCATCACGCCGATGGTGACATTGCATCATTTTACCCATCCGTTGTGGTTCGATGAGATTGGATCATGGGAGACAGAAAACGCGATCCCGTTGTTTGAAAAATTCGTCCGTAAGACGGTGGAGGCGTTGAAGGAATATTGCGCGCTGTGGTGCACGTTCAATGAGCCGAGTGGTTATGCCCTGAATGGATATGTGGGCGGAGGGATTAGCGGCAACTGGCCTCCCGGAAAGAACAATCTGCGCCTTGCCATGCAGGTACAAGCCAACATCCTGCGCAGCCACGCCGCCGCATACCATGCCATCCACCAGATTCAACCCGAGGCAAGCGTGGGGCTTGCGCTCCATTACCGTTCACTTGTGCCATACCATTCATGGTCGCCGCTGGACAGGCTATTAACAAAAAATGCCGACACCATGGTCAACAAGGTTTTTCCGGTTACGCTGGCGACCGGCGTGATGCGTACATCGCTTGGCACCGTCCGCATCCCCGAAGCGAAGGGCACACAGGATTATTTCGGCTTCAATTATTACACCCGCAACCGCGTCACGTTCGACATTCGAAAAACCGCAACCTTTTTCAGCAATGCCTTTTTTCCGGCTGACAGCGACTTCAGTGACAAGCAATTTCTGATCAACGATCCCGACGGGATGTTCGAAGGGTTGAAATGGGTCGTGCGGAACTTCCCGGGCCTGCCGATTTACGTCACCGAAAACGGATTCGCCGATGCCGAGGACCGCGTGCGCGGGCGCTATATGGCGCAGCACATCCATCAGATGTGGCGCGCGGTCAACTTCAACTGGCCCGTGAAGGGCTACTTCCACTGGAC
This sequence comes from Anaerolineales bacterium, assembly GCA_035514655.1. Taxonomy (GTDB): domain Bacteria; phylum Chloroflexota; class Anaerolineae; order Anaerolineales; family Villigracilaceae; genus Defluviilinea. The sequence goes on along the minus strand of DATKAU010000163.1, from coordinate 3,782 downwards.
GCTGGTGGATAACTTTGAATGGGACCACGGCTGGACGCTGCGATTCGGATTATGGGCGCTGGACGGGAATACACAAAAGCGCACCAAACGCCCTTCAGCGGATTTGTACGCCGGGATCTGCAAAGAAAACGGGCTATCTTCCGAGATGGTGCAGAAATATTGCCCCGAGGTGTTTGACAAGTTGTTTCCGGTATAGAATATACATTATCGGAATTAAACCGGGACGCTGATTCACGCAGAAAACGCAGATGTTTCTTTTCTGAATCAGCGAAAATCAGCGTTTTTCAGCTTCCAAAAATCGATTTTCGCTTATTACCGATAAAGTCTAATACGTACCCCAAGGAGATTCGGCATGGATTTCAACACCCAGCTTGCAGGCTTGAACGAATTGTTGTCAGTGATCTATGGGGAGGAGATGAGTCTCAACACATTGCTTGGCGATCTTGGGTTTGAAGAATCCCAGATCGAACGATTGCACGATGGACATTTGGAGGCGGTTGTTGCGCAGTTTTTGGAGGTTGTTCACAAACGCCTGACCAGCGATTCGGGCAAGGACACGTATTATCAAATCCTGAGCCGGCGCTACGGTCTGGACGGCGCACCGCGGGAACAACTCTCGGCAATCGCGGAAAGGCACGGTTTCAGCCCTGAATATCTCCGTCAATTATTCGAGGAGATCATCGAACGATGCAGGAGCAAAACATGGCAGGCGGAATTGAAAAAGGAGTTGAAATATATCGTGGTGGGTCAGCTTGGAAAAATGAATGAACGACCCGCACGCGAGCATGTGGCTGCAAAACTGGAACGCCTGACCAACCTGCGCGGCGCAGCAGACGTTGCCCAGCTGGACTATGAAGCCAAACGGGCGGAAATCCTCAAAAAGATCCAGGCTGAGTTGGACGCGCTCGATTCGGAATACAAGCCGATCCTTGAATCGGCGGACGAAAACATCGCCGCGCTTGAAAACGAGATCAAGACTGATGTATTGTTGTATGGCGAATCCATCTCGGGCGGGTCGTATCGCGCTTCCTACACACAGGGGCGCGTGTCTTGGGACAACGAAGGGATGGCCAGGTACGCGGCTTCTCACCCCGATGTGATTCAATTTCGCAAGCAGGGGAATCCCATCGTCTCGTTACGCGTCATTAATAAAGATTGAAATTACCACCCGAATTCATCTCCACAATCACCAATACCTTTGGCAAAGAGGGTAGGGATCCGCCTCCCGGTTATGGTAAACTGAAACAGAAATTGTCATGGCAGATTATGTCTTTACCCTTCATGCCAGAGATATGCTCAAAGAGCGCGAAATCCCTGAGAAATGGGTTTTGGATGCAATCAGTGTACCGACGAAAAAAGCATTGAAAACGATGGCAATACGCACTTTTCAAATCACTACCCGAACGTGAAAACCGGGTTTTGCACATTGTTGTTAATGAAACCACTGAACCCAGCCGAATTGTCACCCTGTTTTTGGATCGGCGAAGGAGAATAAAATGAGATTGAAAATTGACAAGGAAAATGACGCATTGTATTTTCGCCTGGATGAAAGTGCTGTTGTTGAGTCAGAGGAAGTTCAACCCGGCGTGATTCTGGATTTTGACAAGAACAATCAGGTGGTTGGCATTGAAATCCTCCATTTAAGCGCACGGGTTGGTCAGGGAAAATTAAATATTCTGCAGCTTGAGACTGTCTAAATCATGTTCTACACGAGAGGACGGCGTCAGCCGTCCTTTTGATTCTCTTTTTGTTCCTGTGCTTTCTCTCCCACCTGATTTCGTCTCCACCATCACCAATACCTTTGGCGCGGACGGGGAGCGATTCCTCGCCGATCTACCAGCATTGATTGGCGAAGCGTCCGCGCGATGGGGGTTAACGAGCATCGAGCCGGTTCCGAACCTTTCCTATAATTTTGTGGCATACGCTCGTAAGGGCGAGGTCCTCTCGCCCAAAGGCACGATTGAATCTCAAACAAAAGGGCGGGGAGACCCCGCCCCTGCAAGTGATGTGGTATTGAAAATCGGCGTGCCGCGCGACGAATTGACAAGCGAGATGGAAGCCTTGCGTCTTTTCAACGGCGAGGGTGCGTGCCGGTTGATCGATTGCGATGAGGAAAAGGGATATCTTCTGCTCGAACGCCTGCATCCCGGTGTGATGCTCGCAACTCTCGAAGACGATGACGAAGCAACCCGCATCGCGGCGGAGCTGATGAAGAGGATATGGAAAAACCAACCTGCTCAAGGCGGCGGCTTGAGCAGTAAGTTTATTCGATTATCCGATTGGTTCGATGGGTTGAAACGGTTGCGGAAAATGTTCGGCGGAAAAACCGGACCCCTGAACGAGAAGCTTGTGGAAAGAGTGGAAGGCTCCGTAATGGATTTCTTTGCCGAAAACCATATGCCCGTCCTCATGCACGGGGATTTCCATCACTTCAATATTCTCTCCTCCGAACGCGGATGGGTGGTGATCGACCCGAAGGGCGTGATCGGTCCGGCGGGGTACGAGGTGGGTCCGCTGATGATGAATCCGTGGGGGAACTTTTCGGACGGGATCAGGTCCCGGCGGAGGGTGAAGCGGCGGGTCGAGATCCTGCACAAATATCTTGGATTCGAACGCGAGCGGATCGTCGAGTGGAGCCTGGCGCACGCGATCCTTTCGGCATGGTGGGGAATCGAGGACAATACCGGCTGGGAATATTCGATGCAGTTCGCCGAACTGATGGCAGAGCTTTAACTAAAAACAGTCCCTGTGCGGGACTGTTTTGTTGCAGAAGCCGGGCTTACATCGCAAGCAAATTAAAGACAAAGACCCCGATCGCCAGCACGCCAGCGATCTTCTTAAAGAGATCGCTGTTCAACGCAGGGATAAATACTGACAGACCATACCAAAGGAAGAACAGCCACACGCACCCGTTGGCAAGAGAAGTTGGAAGATTCATATAGTTTCCTGATATTACATTACAGCCTCCCGGGTGGGAGGCTGTTTCTTGATCTGAATCGTACTACATTCCAATAAGGCTTAGAACAGCGTACGCGAGCGCCAGCCAGGGGGCAATTGTTGCCAGCAAAGGAACAAATATGCCGAGACCGACGAACAGGAAGAATAACCACATACACCAACCGGAAATCGTTTTGGGCATAGTAATATTCATTTGACACTCTCCTATTGAGTAGATTTGACCGTCCACGCAGACGGTTCTTGATATAGATAACCCCCATCTGAATTCGGGGTTGCGCCCTGCGTGGTAGAATTTGGGTGAATATCTCTCGCAGTCCGTGGAAAGCTGCTGCGGGGGATTTTTCTGCCCATGACCGCCCTTGCCTCCCCCGTTGAATTTTCCATGCACCGCCACGCCTACGACCGCTCCGGCGCGGTCCGCTGGGTGTGGTCACACGCCTCGCGCCAGTGGTGGATCATCGTCATGATGATCGTCGGTGCGGTGGGCAATGCGGGCCTTGCGGCGGTGGTGCCGGTGCTCACCGGCGACGCGTTCAATGCCATGCTCCAGCCCCAACCCGACACCAGCGTCCTGTTCCCGCTGGCGTTGATCATTGGTGTCTCGCAGGTGGTCCGCGGCGTGCTGCAACTGGGCAGAAATTTCGGGGCTGAATTGCTCGCGCAAAAGATGGAACGGCAGGTGCGCGATGAGTTGTACCTTTCCCTGCTCGGCAAGAGCATGACCTTCCACAACCTGCAGCCGGTGGGCGACACGATGGCGCGCGCCACCAACGATGTGCGCGAACTCAACTTCATGTTCAGCCCGGGGATCAACCTCGTGGTGG
>DATKAU010000162.1:0-14766 GCA_035514655.1 Anaerolineales bacterium | reverse complement strand
GTTGGCTCAGGGGTTGAGGTGGGCAGGTTGAGATTGAGCGTGACGCGCTTCTCGGCATAGAATTCATCCCCGTTCATGAGGTAGATCCGCAGTGTGATCCTGCTTGAGGTCACATCACTCATGTCCCAGGTGTAGATGTCTCCGGCAGACTCGATCCGATTGTTGCCCTGCGCGAGCACGGTCCAATCCTGCGGGTCCTCACCCGAACCCGCTTCGAGCCGCCAGCTGGTGAAGTCGCCTCTGGTAACGTTGATGATACCTTTGATGATGAGGTTGGGATCAGTGATGACAGCATCATTATTGAGGTTGGTGAATTCGAGAATCGGGCGCGGATCGTCAGCGCTGCACTCGCGTTCGGGCGCGAAGAAGGGATTCTCGGGCAGGCCGTTTTGATCAAGCCATTCATGCCCCGCACCGCTCCGCAGCCATCGGCGCGCAAACAGGTCCTGAACGTTCAATACGAGATCGTCCTTGCTGAAATCAGGACAGGCGTTGCCCGCGATGAAACCTGTCCACGTGTCAATTTGTGTCTGCCGCAATAAATCCTGCGAGGCAGGGAGAGGCGGCTGATCGCTCGCGTAATACTCACTGTGCTGCCCGCCTCTGCACCAGTTGGATGGTTCCGTTCCGGAGAGGGAACAGACGATCCTTTCGATGATCCCGGGCGGGATCGAAAACGAAGTAGGCGCGTTATTCGGCGCGACCCTCGGCACGGCATATTGCATGAACGAGGACCAGATCGGCGCTGCGCCGGTGGTGCCGGAGGTGCCGACCATCGGGGTGTAATCTGCATTGCCCACCCATACGCCCACCGCGAGATCGGGTGTGTAGCCAAGGGTCCAGTTGTCAAATACATTGACTGCATCCGCACCGCGCGGGTCGCCGGCGGTACCGGTCTTTGCCGCGGCCTGGAACGGCAGGTTCAACACAGAGTTCTGTCCGAACATCCACGAGCGCGCCTGGTTATCGGAGAGGATCGAAGAAATGAGGAACGCATGCTCGGGACGGATCACCTGCTCGGCTTGCGGCGGCTGGTATTCGTAGATGATATTGCCTTCGAAGTCGACGATTTTGAGGATCGCCACCGGCGGGAGCCTTTTGCCGCCGTTCGCGAAGACGGAAAACGCGGAGGTCATGTCGAGCAGGCTTACTTCACCTCCGCCAAGGGTGAGGGCAAGACCGTATTGATCGCTCTGGAGACTCGTGATGCCGAGCCGCTCCGCCATGGCGATCATGCCGTCGCGATCGGGGGTGGTCGGGTTGTCGTACACGCCGACGAACTGAAGCGTCTTCACCGCGGGCACGTTGAACGAATTTGCCAATGCCGTGCGCACGGTGACGGGTCCGTGAAATCTTCCATCATAATTTACAGGCGAGTACGGTTCGCGCGGATCGTTCGGATCACCTGAGGGCGGGAAATCGCTCGGCACATCCCAGATCAGAGTCGAGGGCGTCCATCCCTTCTCGAACGCGGCGACATAGGTGATGGGCTTGATCGAAGAGCCAGGCTGGCGCGTGGGACTGTCTGCCATGTTGATCTGTCCGGCGATCGATTCGTTGTTGAAGTCGGGCGAGCCGACCATGGCGAGGATTTCACCGGTTGAAGGATCGATCGCCACGAGGGCGCCGTTCTTCGCGTTCTTGTCGGTGAGGGTCGCCAGTTGTTCGGTCACCAGCCGCTGGGCTTCCTCCTGAAGCGTCGGGTCGATGGTGGTGTAGATGATGAAACCCGAACGATAGATCGTCTGCGCATCGTATTGCTCTTCCAGTTCGGATCGGACAAAGTTGACCCAGTGCGGGAAGCGCGCATTGATGCCTGGAACAATGAAGTTGCGCGTCTTGATGTCATCCGCCGCCTGCACAGCCGAAACCTGATCCACACAAATGGGCGTTTCGCTGTTGCTGACATCGATGCAGTTGCGCTGCTGGCTCAGACCAAACATGAGCACGAGCACCTGCTGCTGGCGCGCGAGGGTGATGTCGCGGTTGGTGTAAATATCGTAGATCGACGGCGATTGCGGCAGACCTGCAAGGAACGATGCCTCGGCGAGAGTCAGCTGGTTCGCGGTCTTGCCAAAATACGTCTCGGCTGCGGCTTCGATTCCGTATGCGAGATTGCCATAATAGATTTCGTTGAGATACAACTCAAGGATTTCATCTTTTGTGTAACGGCGCGTGATCTCTGCGGCGAGGATGATCTCGCGCGCCTTGCGCTGGTATGTGCGCTGGGCGCGTTCCTCGGGCGAGAGCAGGAGTGCGCGCGCAAGTTGCTGTGTGATCGTGGACGCGCCGCCACCCTGCCCTCCGGTGCGGTAGTTCTCCCACAAGGCGCGGACGATCGCCCACGGGTCGAAGCCGGGGTGGGTGTAAAAGTCCCTGTCTTCTGTGGCGATCGTGGCTGCGACGAGCGCGGGGGAAATTCGATCCAATGTGACGTAGGTTCTGCGTCCCGCAGTGGGATCGAGGATCTCGTAGAGCGGATTCCCGTTGCGGTCGAGGATGCGCGTCGTCTCGAACTGTGAGGCGCGGTTCTTGAGATCGTCCACGCTGGGCAGGGTGCGGGCGATTGAGTAGTAAGAATAAATAAGTCCGGAACCGCCGATAATTGCAGCGATGACTGCGATGAATAACCCGAAAACGGTGATGCGTACAAGGCACCCGCCCATGCGCCTCCAATTGATCGATTTCAAATCAAAGGATGCAGGCTGGGTATTGCGCGGCTGGCTCGCCGGGGAGGCGCGGCGCGTTTCCGTCATCTCGCGCGGGCGGCTTGCATGCTCGTATGCCACCGGCGACACGCGCGTCCCTTCCATGTCCAATTCATTGACGCGGCGCGGCAGGGGCATGTTGTTTTCATCCAGAGGAATGATCGGAGGCTCAGAATCCCCTTCTCCCTGCAAAGGAGAGTGCCGTGGTGAGGGTCTGGGCTCGGGCGTACTCCGGGGCGGACTCGTCTTCGTTGTCCCCTGATCATCCTTCCTGGGATCGATCGGAGTCTCGGCGCGCGTATCCGCTTCGGAGTCGATCAATCGTTTGATTCGGCGTTTGTTCTCTTCTTCGTTTGTCATGATTTATATGTCTGTCATCCAATTGCAGGGTGAGACGCTACGCAGCCTCGCCTCTACATAATTACTTTGGCTTGCTCATCATTAATACTGTCCACCAACCCCGGTGACAGACTTCATCGTTCTGGTTCTTCACCTCGACCGCGATCGAGACTGATCCGCCGCCGATGCGCGGCAACGCTTTGGCTTCCTTTGTTTCCATCTCCACATAAATGGAATCGCCGATGAAAACGGGTTTGACGAACTTCCATTCATTTACTTCGCGGAATGCAATGACTGTTCCATCCAGCATACCTGTTTTCCAGGCGAGCCCCAGGGCGTACGACAAGCCCAGAACTCCATGGGCGATCTGCCTGCCAAACGGAGTCGTCTTGCTGAACTCGGGATCGGTGTGAATGCGGTTGTCATCACCTGTCAACGCGGCAAACTGCATGATATCGCCTTCTGTGATCGTTCGTTTGTCAGTAATGGTTTTCTGCCCCACAAAAAATTCCTCGAAATAAAGACCCATGATTTTTCCTCTTTGATTCTGACCTCGGTGGTCGAGTAGTCCCGCATGCTCGTCGCGGGACGTATCGAGACCACAAGTCACTTGCAAACGGTTGATTGCTTGAAAAGCGATGGTCTCGGTACGTTCCTCGCTGTAACCCGCTCGGAACTACTCGACCATCGAACTATCCAACTAAATTATACCCTTTGACCTCCCGCCTTTCTGCCCGTACAATACTCCCCATGCGCGACTGGTCACTCGCCTCCGGCGACCCGCTCTGCCTTACCCTCGCAGCAGATTCACGCCTCTCCATTCCCGACTACCTCAACGACCATATCTGGGAACTCGAATTCGGCGGTGCCGAGCCTGCCTCGCTTTCGCTCCGCACCACGTACGGATTGCGCGCCAGGGCGATGCGCATCTTTCTGCGGTTCAGCGAAGGCAAAATAGCCGTCAGCGACCCGTCTGTATTTGCGCTGCCTCCGACCATACGCCGTTTTTACCCGAATTTCCTCATTGTCGAATACTCTCCGTTACCAACCATTGACGTTTCAACGGAGTATTGGGTTCCACACTCCAACGCGGTGTGCGGGCGAGTGACTCTCGCCAATAAGTCTAACAAGAATCGGAAACTCCGCCTTGAGTTGTGCGCAGTGCTTAACCCCATCGACGGGCAAAGCATGGCAACCGCGCAATCCCAGATGGTCAACATCCTTGGTGGGCAGACGGGCGGACTTTTCCCCGTCCTCTTCATGACCGGCGGACCTGCTCACGGCGCCGGTCCGTATCCCTCGCTTCTTCTCGACCTTGAGCTTGGTCCCGGCGCTACGCGTCAACTCACCTGGACCCAAGCCGCGACAGACGCCTTGCAAACCTCGTTCGATTTGGCGCGCCAGACTGCCGCGCGGCCCTGGGAAGCCGAACGCGCGCGGCTCGAACTGCTCAACGCGAGCCAGACAATCGACATCCGCACGGGGGATAAAGAATGGGACGCGGCGTTTGCTCTCAGCCAATCTGCCGCATTTGGATTGTTCTTCCCGCCTAATGAACATCTGCCGAATTCATCGCTTGTCTCCTCACGCGGACCCGACAACGGCTACTCCCCGCGCGGCGACGGCTCGGACTACCCCGCCTCGTGGAACGGGCAATCCCCCTTCGACGCGTATTATCTTTCAGAAGTTCTGCCTGCTTCGTCAGCCGCGCGTGACCTGCTGGGAAACTTTCTAGCCATTCAAAATGAAAACGGCGCGATTGACGGCAAGCCGGGACTCGCAGGTCAGCGCGGGCGGTATCTCGCCGCGCCGCTGCTCGCCAGCCTCGCGTGGAACTTGTACGAAAAATCAGAAGATGAGGAATTCATCGATCAAGCCTATCCTCAACTGCAAAAATTTTTCTGGTCATGGTTCTCTCCTGAATATGATGCAGACCGCGACGGGCTCCCGCAGTGGAAGCATATTCTGCAAACAGGCTTCGATGACAATCCGCTGTTCGATGCGTGGCACGAGTGGTCGCTGGGCGTGAACATCGCGCAAGTCCACAGCCCGGCGCTCGAGGCGATGTTGTACAACGAAGCTGCCTGCCTGATCAAGATGGCGGAACATCTCGAACTTCACGAGTCGCTGGCGTTGCTTCACGAGCAAGCCGCGAAACTGCGCGCCTCGATCGAGTCCACATGGCAGGCGCGGACGGGGTTGTATCACTACCGCGAGCGCGGCACAGGGCTGAGTCTCGAGGGCAAGGTCCTGCTCAAGCAGCAGGGTTCGGGCACTGCGGTGACGAAGTTAAAATTCGAGAGGCAGATCCGCCTGTTGATTGAGGTGCAATCTCAAAGCCCCGCGCCGAAGCGTCCGCAAATCCGCATCCATGAATTTTCATCCAAGCCTGCGGACGAGGTCATCGAAAGCAGCGATTATCAATGGCGCAACGGCGGCGCGGTGTATACCACAAAGAAAATGTATTCGAAGCTCGCAAAAATTTTGGTGCGCGGCCTGAACGAGGACGACATGGTCGTCGTCAGCACGCTCGATTTCACCACCGAAGACCACACGTTGTTGATGCCGTTGTGGGCAGGCGTGCCGGACGAGGCGCACGCGCAAACGATGATTGGGCGCGCATTGCTGGATGCAGCGCGTTTTTACCGCCCGTATGGAATCCCGGCGTGCCCGTCGCTGACCATGCCCGAGGCGGAGATGGTTTCGCAATCCGTTCACCTGCCGTGGAATCTTTTCGTGTGCGAAGGTTTGTTGAAATACGGGTTTCGCACCGACGCCGCGCGCATCTTCGTGCACATCATGACCGGGATCATACAAAGCCTGAAGCTGAACCACGCCTTCCACGCACGCTATCACGCAGAAAAAGGGACAGGCATCGGTGAACGCAACGCCCTGTGCGGACTGGCGCCCGCCGGCTTGTTCATGAAGCTTCTCGGTGTCGAGATTCTCTCGCCTACGCGCGTGAAACTCGTAGGAGAGAATCCCTTCCCGTGGGATGTGACGGTTCAATTCAAAGGCTTGAAGGTGATCCGGGGAATGAAAAAGACGGAAGTTGTTTTTGCTAACGGCAAATCTGTGACAGTGGAGGGGGGAGAGTCCGCAGTGGTGGAGATGTAGCAATTGGTAAAAACTTGTCAAAATGCCAATAAGGATTCTTCTTATTGGCATTTTCGGTATTAAAAGCCAATAGCGATTCAAACACTTGCCAACTCGCAACTATCCTGTATACTATTCTTGTCACACCTCGATCGGAGGTTCTTATGGATGAAATCAAACTGCTCATGCTCGCCGTGGTGCAGGAACAGGATCAAGAGACCGCCACGCGCGCCCTCGAAAAACTGAACCTGCCTGTTGTATTCTTTGCCAGCGCGGGTGGATTCCTCGGCAGGCGCAACGCGACCCTGCTCATCGGCCTGCGTGAAGGGCGTGAAGATGATGCAATCAAGTCGCTCGAAGAATCCTGCCGCCAGCGGATCGAATACCTCAGCCTGCCGCTCGAAGGTTCGCCCCTGCCCATGCCGGCGCCCGTGCCCGTCACGGTGGGCGGCGCGACGATCTTCGCTCTGCCTGTTGAACGTTTCGAAGAAATGTAACGAGGAGTCGTCCCATGAAAATGATCATCCTCATCCTCAAAGATACTGACGCGGATAATGTCACCCAGGCGCTCACCTCTGAAGACTACCGCGTGACGCGTGTTGCCTCCACGGGCGGGTTCCTGCGAAGCGGTGTGGTCACACTGCTCCTCGGCGTGGATGATGACCGCGTCGACTCTGCCACCGAGTTGATTCGCGGAAAACTTGGCAAAGCCGCCTCGAACGAAAAACGCGCCACGTTGTTCGTCGTCCCTGTGGAAAAATTCGAGCAGGTTTAATTTTGGTGATTATCGTAGGGGTACGGCAGGTCAATTCATGACCTTGACGATTTATCGTCTCGCTGTGCCCCTGCTTTGTGTTTTTAAGAGGTCTTGATGAATAAACATCTTCGGATCCTGCTTGCAGCCATGCTGTTGGGAATATCCGTTCTCGCGTGCGCGCTGCCCGGGGGACAGGGTCAGCCGTCGGCTACGGAGGATACGTCCGCGCCCGATCAGGTCGCGACGGTGGTAGCATCCACCCTGCAGGCGTTGACACCCGAATCTTCAGATTCTCCAACAGAGACTCCCGCTGGTCTGCTGCCCAACTCGTTATACTTCCTCAACAATGACAATGCAGGCATCGCGCAGGTCTTCCGGCTTGAAACCGACGGTGTGACGAGCCAACAAATCACGGCGGAGCCTGTAAAGGTGGATTCGTACGATGTTTCACTTGTGGACGGGAGCGTTGTGTATGTGTCGAACAATCAACTCCTGCTCATCAACGCTGACGGATCGGATCGCAAAGTACTCGTCGACGGCGGGACTCAGGATGAAATCAATCCGTTTGTTACCGCCGTCCGTCGTCCTGTGTTCTCGCCGAACGCACAGACCATCGCCTACGGTTATAAGGGTTTGAATCTATACGCGGTCGCTACAGGCGTCTCGAATCTCGTGCTCGAAGACGAACTCGATGATTTGGGCAATGGTGCGATCTTCCCGCGCGAATTGTTCTGGCCCGAAAAATATTCAGCCGATGGCACCAAACTGCTGATCACCCTTGGCTATTACGAAGGCGCCTCTGCCGCGGTGTACTATCCTTCGGCGAACTCGCTTGTGCGCCTGAACGGCGGGGAAGGCGCGTTGATCTGCTGCGATGCCACACAGTGGACCGCTGACGGCTCCGCCTTTTATTCAGCCAGCCCATCGGCAGGTATGTTCAACTCAGGCTTGTGGCGGGTTGACGCATCCAACGGGATAGTCACCACATTGTTCACCAGTAATTACGAAACGAACTCGTTCAATTACGCCTCCGAGCCGTTTCTCGCACCCGATGGTCAGTTGTATTTCTTCTTCGCTTCGGCGAACAGCGAATTCAACGCGCGCACGCCCTTGCAGCTTGTCCGCGCCGCAGTGGATGGCGTGACCAACCGGAGCGTCCTGCGACCCGAATCGTTCCAACTAATGAACGAGGCATTGTGGTCACCCGATGCGAGTTTTGTCGTCGCGGCGATAGCACCCTCCGATCAAATTTACTTCGGCGGCACGCTCGAACTTTATTACACCGATGGGCAAAAGAGCAAGGTCACGCTTGCGCCGTTCGGTCAACAACTACGATGGGGACCGTAAACCTTTTCGGAGGCATCGAAGGCGGGGGCACGAAATTTATCTGTGCTGTTGGAACTTCGCCTGACGACATCCGGCGCGAGGAACGTTTCCCGACAACCACACCTGCTGAAACGCTGGACAAATCCATTGCTTTTTTCAAACAAGCCGAAGTGGATCTTGGAAAACTCTCCGCTCTGGGACTCGCCTGCTTCGGTCCGCTCGACCCCGAACCTGCTTCGCCGACCTTCGGCTTTATCCTCCCGACTCCGAAACCGCACTGGTCAAATGCAAATGTCGTTGGCATGTTGAAATCCGCTTTCGATATCCCCATCGCGTTCGATACCGACGTCAACGGCGCGGCGATGGGCGAATGGATGTGGGGCTCGGCACAGGGACTTGATACATTTATTGACCTGACGATTGGCACGGGTATCGGCGGCGGTGCGATGACCAACGGCAAACTTGTCCATGGACTGCTCCACCCCGAAATGGGGCACATCCCCCTGCCTCACGATAAAGGGCGCGATCCGTTTGAAGGCATATGCCCGTTCCACAAGGACTGTTTCGAGGGGTTGGCGTCGGGTCCCGCCATCGAAAAACGCTGGGGGCAAAAAGCGGAAACGCTTCCGCCTGATCATCCCGCCTGGGGGTTGGAGGCGTATTACATCGCTTTGGCGTTAGCGACGTTTATTGTGACTCTTTCTCCTCAGCGAATCATCCTCGGCGGCGGCGTGATGGGGCAAGCCTTTCTCTTCCCTATGATTCAACAAAAGGTGAAGGAAATATTGAACGGATACGTTCAATCGCCCGCGGTTGGCGATAGGATTGATACATACATCGTCCCGCCCGGGTTGGGAGCTCGCTCCGGCATGTTGGGTGCGCTAGCGCTGGCGCAGATGGTATAAAACATGTAGGGCGGACCGGTATGTCCGCCCCGATTACATGATTATCCTTCTGCTTGCAATGCCCAACGTGTCCATAGCGCGCCGAGCAAATCCACCGAGCCGAGCATGATCATGATCGGGCCGACCAGCCCCGCAACGACAAACGCGACAAACGAAACGAAGACCCCGATCCGTGCAGGAACAGTCCAATGCGCAAAAGAGCGCAGGTCTGCGCGGGCGGCGGAGATGTAATAGAACGCCAGCACCAGGGCAAGCGCGCCGACCACGTAGGGCCAGACCTCGTCTGTGGCGGGGATGCCGAAGATACCCAACACCATGTTGGGCGTGAATAGGAATCCCAGCCCCATGCCGATCAGGTACACGCCGAAGACCAGAAGTGTTGTGGATGATTTTTTCATGAAGGTACTCCTTGTTGAGGTGATGTCATTGCGAGTGTTCGAGAAGCAATCTCACCGCAATGACAGGTTGGCAACAGTATAGAATCCTTACCGGGTGGTTGTCACCACACGAATGTGGGTAAAATGGGGTGGACTCCTCATGCCTATCGAAAACTGGAAACCGCGTGAACTTGAGATCCTGCAGCTGCTCGCGCAGGGGCTTACCAACAGCCAGATCGCCTCGCGCCTGCATCTCTCGCCGGAAACGGTGCGCTGGTACAACAAGCAGATCTTCGAAAAACTTGGGGCTGGGAACCGCACACAGGCAGTGCAGCGCGCTTCGGAGCAGAATCTGATCAAGGGTCGGGAAAGAGGCGTTGAGTCCAAAAAGCCGCCGGCAGGAGCGGCTCGATATGTCTCGAATAGCGGCATCCACATCGCGTATAAAATCATCGGCGACGGTCCTGTCGATATCCTGTTCATCCACGGTTTTCTATCGAATCTGGAAATCGCTTTTGAGAATGAGGAGTACACAAACTTTTTCGAGCAGCTCGGCAAATCTGCGCGCGTGATCCTTTTCGACAAACGCGGCATGGGACTCTCCGACCGCGTGCAAGGCGCGCCGTCGCTGGAGGATACGATGAGCGACGCGTTGTGCGTGCTCGATGCCGCTGCGTCGAACCGGACCTTTGTGATGGGCACCTCCGAAGGGGGTGCCGCGGCTGTTTTGCTGGCTTCCACATATCCCGAACGCGTGCGCGGACTCATCCTGTACTCGTCCACGCCGAAACTTGTGAAGACAAACGGCGAGCCTTCTTGGGCGGAGGACGAAAAACGATTCGAGAATTCCATCGAGCAAATCCGAAAGCAATGGGGCGGTCCATGGGCGCTTGATAATTTTGCGCCATCGCGTGCGCATGACGAGGCGTTCCGGAATTGGTGGGCGAAGGTGTTGAGGTCGTCCACCAGCCCGTCGGAGGCAAGCGCAGTGCTGCGGGTTGTGCGCGATATCGACATCCGTCCCCTGCTTCCACAGATCCGCACGCGGACGCTGGTGATCCACAAGACACACGACCGGATGTTAACTGTCGAAGCAGGCAGGTATTTCGCAACGCACATGCCTGACGCGCAACTGGTGGAACTGCCCGGTGCCGATCATTTCTTCTTTGTAGATAGTTCAAAGATCATCGCGGCGGTTTCGGAATTCATTCGCGTGGAACCTGACGCACACACCGATACGTGGATAGGTATTGTTTTGTTTTTGCATCTGCCGGATATAACTCGAAAAGAAAAGGCGGTGCAGGTCGAATTGAAGGAACACCGCGCCAAAGGGGTTTTCTTCTCGGGGGATGAAGCGGTTGCTGTGTTCGACAGCCCCAGCCGGGCAATTCAATGCGCGCTGAAACTGCGCGAACTCATCAAAGATGGTTCACTCCGAATAAGCCTGCATGTGGGCGAATGCAACGTTGAAAACGGGAAACCGACCACCGCCGTCATTGACACGGGCCGCCGCGCCGCGGAGGTCGCCCCGCAGGGAAAGGTCATTGTCACTCAAAACCTTCGTGATATTCTGGCGGGTTCGGGTGTGGTGTTCGATCTGCGGCTAATCCACATTGACAAGAAAAAAACCGAGAGCGTTTCCTTGTACACCTTGAGGTAAATCCATTAAATGGATTGGAGGCACACCATGAAAAACGGAAACTGCCCCAGGTAGGTGATTGGAAGAAGGCTCAACCTACCCAATCACAAAATTGTCGATCAACCTCGTCTTCCCGATGAAAACCGCCATCGAGAGCAGGGCTTTTCCCTTGATTTCGTCCAGCTCTTCGAGCGTGTCGTAATCGGCGCACGAAACGTACTGGGCTTCGGCAAGCGGCTCTGACGCCAGCACTTCTTTCATAGCCTGGCGCAGACGATCGGCATTACGCTCTCCCTTCTCGAATAATTCCTTCGCCCCGCTCAACGAACGGAACAGCACGGTCGCGGCTTTCCTTTGTTCTTCATCAAGGTACACGTTCCGGCTGGACATCGCCAGGCCGTCAGGTTCCCGCGTCGTTGGGCAGACCACGATTTCCATGGAGAAGTTCAAATCCCGCACCATCTGCCGGATGACCGCCGCCTGCTGGGCATCCTTTTGACCGAAATACGCCTTGTGCGGCTGGACTCCGTTGAACAACTTGGCGACGATGGTCGTCACACCCTTGAAATGACCCGGTCTTATCGTCCCTTCCAGCGGACGGGTCATCTCCTCGACCTCCACCCAGGTCTGGTACCCCGGCGGATACATGATCTCAGCTGACGGCGTCCAGACTACGTCTGTGTAGGGCTCAATCAGGCGGAAATCCCGGTCCAGGTCACGCGGATACCTGGCTAAGTCTTCCTTTGGGCCAAACTGGGTTGGGTTGACGAAGATCGAGACGAAGACGTGGTCGCATTCGTCCCTTGCGCGGCGGATCAGGGAGAGATGCCCTTCGTGCAGGTACCCCATGGTAGGCACCAAGCCAACCGTCCCAGAATAGGGGAGGCGGGCAGCCCGTAGTTCATCCAAGGAAACGACGCTTTGCATACACGAAACTCCAGTTCGTTGACAGGATTAGAAAATCTGTGCTAAACTTAGCCTACAAACCAGAAAAGGAGACAAAATGGCTTTCTCATACACCAACTCAAAAGGCAATACTTACTACCTGCATACCAAGAAGTCCGTAACTTCGACCGGCAAGGAACGCACCCTCTTCTACTTCTCCAAGGAACTCAGGGAAGGCGAATCGCTCGATGCAGTCCCCGCCGGCTACGCCGTCGCCGAAATGAAGACCGGCATGCTTGTCCTCAAGAAAGCGGAAGCACAGGCATCGTAGAAGGAAAAAGCAGGGTTATCACAGTATAACCCTGTTTGTTTCAGGCCCAGCCCCGCGGGAGCTGGGCACACAACCAAATATTCTTTTAGATAAAAAAGGAGACCACCATGACACGTTACACAGCATCTAAAAGCCCCGAACCCAAGGAAGAGAGGGAGACATGCCCGTTCTGAACCGCGTACAACTGATCGGTTATCTGGGCAAGGATCCCGAAAGCAAGTTCACCCCCACGGGGAAGAAAGTAGCCCACTTCAGCATCGCCGTCACCCAGCGCTGGAAGACCGGCGGTGAAACCCGGGAATACACCGAATGGGTCAATATCGAAGCGTGGGGCAGGCTGGGTGAGGTCTGCCAGCAGTACCTCAAGAAGGGCAGCCTCGTCTACGTCGAGGGCCGGTTGAAGACCGACAAATACGAAGACAAGGGCGAGACGAAGTACTTCACCAAGGTCGTTGCGCTCGCCATGCAAATGCTCGACCGCAAACCCAGCGACGAGCCCGTGATGACGGTGGAGGAAGATTCCCCCGATTACGAGGCGTAAGTAAAATCGAAATGGAAATCAGGGCAACCCGAATTGGGTTGCCCTGATTTTATTTGCGAAAAAAGTTACACATGACTGTTTTCAAAATTGATAAATTAAATTTTCAGAATCGAAAATTTTTCAGCCCGGCGATTATTGACACATGATTTTTTTGGAATACACTTTGGCTATTGATCAGAAATACCAAAAAAAAATGAAAGGATAGCAAAGATGCCAGCATTAAACCAAGTTCAACTGATCGGATACCTCGGGAAAGACCCTGAGGGCAAATTCACCGCCACGGGGAAGAAAGTTGCCCATTTCAGCGTTGCAGTGACACAGCGCTGGAAGACCGCGGGTGAAAGCCGCGAGAACACCGAGTGGGTCAACGTGGAAGCCTGGGGACGGCTCGGTGAAGTGTGCCAGGAATATCTCAAGAAAGGAAGCATGGTCTATCTCGACGGCCGGCTGAAGACCGACAAGTACGAAGACAAGGGCGAGACGAAGTATTTCACCAAGGTGGTCGCCCTCTCCATGCAGATGCTTGACCGCAAACCCAGCGACGAGCCGATGGTGATGGTGGAGGAAGAAGCCGTCGAGTACGAATTGGCGTAAATCACCATGAATTAAAACAGGGCGATAGTTGTCGCCCTGTTTTTGTTTAAGCAGGTTTGTTATTGAGTCCGAATGACACCTGCGCCTGGATAGATCACCAACAGACCGGATACCGCGGGGATCACGGCGAGGGACATGAACAACCCCGTGGCGAAGCCTGTTTCATAGTCATCCGAGTTTTCCTCCACATACCAGACACTCCCGTCTGAAAGAGTCGCATAATGGACGAAGACTTCCACGCCCATGTCGGCGTACGTGACGCTGAGGCGGCTGGCCATACCCCCGGTGCTTCGGAAGCGGGCGCTTTATCGGTTTCCTTCAGGTCTCCCATGCTGTTTTGGATAATTCTTTCTTCGGGTTCGTCCGTCGATTGCCAGCAATCCTGAGGTGTGACCACCCAGCATTAAAAGTACTCATCCGAGTCGGTGCGGATGGTGACGGATGATTCGCCAGCTGACACAACTTCCACCGCTTGTGAGGGCGGCGCGGGCAATTCCTGCCAGCCCTGTTCGGGGAAAAGCGACGCGGAAAAAAGGATGATGATCAGCGCCGGAAGCCCGATGCACAGGATGCCCGGACCGAACAGGTACACGCCCAGCGAGGCTCACAACCGCGCGGATTTGTTCTGGATGTGCACGAGCAGGTGATCCACGCCTGCTCCGAGCCACAATAGGACGATTAATACGAGGGCGGAAGGGAGGCCCAGTGTGAGGCTGGACTGAACTTTCTCTGTCGCAGTTTTAGCGTCCACGGAGAGGGTCCAGATCACCACAAAAGCGCCAAGGCAGACGAAGACAGACAATACGATGAGGCTGACGAGGGGGAGACGGCGTTTGATATCCATCCGCCGATTTTAATCGGGTTGGGATCGTTGTCAAATCAGACGGAAAAAAAACACGGAATCTACGGCGTGAATCTCCACACATCCTTGTACGGGTTGCCTGATACAGAGCCTCACCCATCACGTAGATGTACCCATTTACAGCAGCGGCGACCGATCCATAGCACCTTCTGCGGAGGGTATAGGGCGGAATGATCCATGTTGAAACCAAAAGTCCGCCCGCTTTGCTCGATCACTTTCTCAAAGGTTTATAATCATTTCCATGGCAAGGGAGTACTCAATGAACCGGATTAAATGGTCTGCGCCGCTGATTGGCATTATTTTATATTCACAACTGCTCGCGGCTTGTAGTTTTTCATTTCAGATCATCCCGACACCGGGCACATCTCAATCCGTGACTGAATCGATTCCATCCACGCCAATGCCT
>DATKAU010000161.1:0-4575 GCA_035514655.1 Anaerolineales bacterium | reverse complement strand
CCGCGTGCTTGCCGGTCAGGCACAACCGCGCGATTTGGTTGCGATGAGGAATACGCTGGGGCAGTTGCCGAAGATCAAGGCAGTGATCAGTGAGAAGTTATTAGTGAGCAGTGGGAAGTGGTCACTTTGTGAAGAGCAACTGGTCTTGGTGCAAAATGCCATTGACGACGATCCTCCATCCACTCTGCAGAACACTGGAGTAATTCGCAACGGGTATTCGCAGGAATTGGATTCGGTCATCGACGCATCCAAACACGCCCGCGACTGGATCGCCAACCTCGAATCGGTCGAACGCGAAAAGACCGGCATCAAAACCCTGAAGGTCGGCTACAACAAGGTATTCGGCTATTACATCGAGATCTCGCGCGGCGCGGCGGAACGCGCCCCTGAAAATTACATCCGCAAGCAGACGCTGGTCAACGCCGAGCGCTTCATCACGCCCGAAATGAAGGAATATGAAACGCTGGTGTTGAACGCCGAGGAGAGGATTAAGGAAATCGAAACGCGCCTCTTCCGTGAAGTCTGCGCCGAACTCTCGAAAGCCGCGCACGAATTATTGTCCACGGCGCGCGCCCTCGCCGAACTGGACGTGCTCTCTGCATTGGGTGAAGCTGCGGCGCTCGGGAACTATGTGAGGCCCCAAGTCCACGAAGGCGGCGAGCTTGAGATCCACGAGGGCAGGCACCCGGTCGTTGAGCATTTACTGAAAGGCGAACGCTACATACCGAACGATGTCATCTTCGAAAAAGGCGAGATCGTGCGCGTGATCACCGGACCGAATATGTCGGGCAAGTCCACTTATTTGCGGCAGACCGCGCTGATCGTGTTGATGGCGCAGATGGGATCGTTCGTCCCGGCGGCGTCAGCAAAGATCGGCCTCGTGGATCGCATCTTCACCCGCATCGGCGCGCAGGATGAGATCCATGCGGGGCAGTCCACGTTCATGGTGGAGATGGTTGAAGCCGCAAATATCCTGCATCACGCGACATCACGCTCCCTGCTGATCCTCGACGAGATCGGGCGCGGCACATCCACCTACGATGGACTTTCAATTGCGTGGGGGATCATCGAGTTCATCCACAACCATCCGCAGCTGCGCGCCAAGACGTTATTCGCCACCCACTACCATGAACTGACGCAACTTGCCGATCTATTGCCCGGCGTGCGGAACTACAATGTGGCAGTCAGCGAAGCAGATAACAAGGTTGTCTTCCTGCACAAGATCATTCCCGGCGGCGCAGACCGATCCTACGGCATCCACGTGGCGCAGCTGGCGGGTTTGCCTTCGCCGGTGATCCAACGCGCCAACGAGATCATGGCAGAACTCGAAAAGACGTCCGGGCGGGCGGTGAAGATCAATCCGCATGCCGCACAGCAGGCAGCGCTGTTCCCGGAGAGCAGCCCCCTGCTGAATGAATTGAAGGAGATAGACGTCAACTCCCTCTCCCCCATTGAGGCATTGAATAAATTATTCGAGTGGCAGAAGCGATTTGGAAAATAACGGAGCGGGTGGAGTAATAGATCTCTTGCAAAAATCTATTGCCACGGAGATCACACCGTTCGTGCCGCGAACAACGGTGGCACGCCGGTGCGAGACGGCAGAGAAAATGAGCTTTTCTCAAAGATCTCAGTGGGCTCTGTGGCTAAGCAAAGGATTACTTTTGCAAGAAGTCACGTTAAGTTTTAACTGAAGAAGGCTGCTCTGTTTCTGCAAACCTGCCAGGCGGCAGGAAAAGCAGGATGACCATGACGATCCAATGAAAGCTTTCAAACTCCAGCATGAAGTCGATGGTCAGGTTTACGACGAGGAAATAAACGAGGGTGACAAGGGGAAAGAAGTCCAGCCAGGTGCTGCTGCCTAAGGCGCGCCGGGTGGCACGCATCAATCCCTGCACGAGGAACACGCACAAAAGGATCAAACCGACGATTCCGAGATAGATCAAGATGTCCATGTAGCCGTTGTGCCCGTTGATCACGATAATCCGGTCTCCCCATCCCGACGTGACAGCTGCCCATTTTTGAAACTCCGAGTCATACCATACCGTTTCCAATCCATATCCGAACCAGGGCTTTTTCGACACGACATTTTCCAAAAGGTTCAACCAGAGGGGAACGCGTCCGGTTAGTTGCAGGTTCTTTCCCGTCAACAAAAACACTGCGATCACAAGCAAAGCAACTGACAAGGCTCCCGCTGCAAGCACGAGAAAAACCCTCGTAACACTCCTGCCCTGCAATTTGGAGCCCCATTTCATCCATGAATAATATAGAAACGTCAACCCGTTCAAGATCGGCAGCATCACCACAGCCGTGGAACACCGGCTCATGATGATAAGGAACATGGTAAGAAGATAAATGGATGCATGGGTAATCCTCTCGTTGCGTTTACTTGCGGACAAATAGGATAGCAACGCCAGTTCATTACCCAGCGCCATTATGGGACCGAAATCGTTCTTATGCTCGAATATGCCGCGCCACGCCCCCTGCCAGACGGCATCCTGATGAATTCCATGCTCCGGGAACACAATCACCACAAGGAGGCTGAGCACCGCGCAAACCGCCGTGAAGACGAGCAGGATATTCATCAGTGTTTTAGGCGGATAGATGACCGCAAGGACCCCTGCTGTAACGGATGCGGCAACCATGATGATAATCGTATGTAACGATCGTTCGGGAAGGATGGACCACGAAATGGAGGTGATGGAATAGAGGATAAAGAGACCCAAAGGCAGGTTTCGCTTCCAGGCTTGCCAATATTCGTGCCCTTTTCCAAATCGCATCATCAACAGCAAGGCGATCAAGGCAATCGATCCCCAGACCGCATAATCGGCGGGGAAATTTGCATACCGGCAGGATTCATTCAACCAGCATACCAACGAACGGTTATTTGAAACGAGGAAGAGCAACACCACCAGGATGCCGGCATATGTTTCTTTGGAAAAAAATTTAAAGGATCCCTTCACAAACCACCTCGCGACGTATACCGTCCTCGCCGCAGCCATCGATCGCGGCTGTTTGTTATCTTCCCGGTCATCAAAACGCCCCTCTCCCAAACACCACCGCCCATGCGGTGCGAACGAGGATTTGAATATCCAGCCAGATCGAATAATTCTGGATGTAATACAGATCGTCTTCGGTGTGCAGGTGCATGGGTTTATCGCTCCGTCCACTTACCTGCCACCAGCCGGTCAGCCCCGGCGGGATGGCAAAGCGCTTTCTCTGCCATGGCTGGTATTTTTCCACCAGCTGGGGGATTTCAGGACGCGGTCCCACGAGGCTCATCGTCCCGGCAAGGACGTTGAACAACTGCGGGAGTTCGTCCAGGCTGAAGCGGCGGAGCAGGCGTCCCGTACGTGTGACGCGTGGATCGTCCTTCGTTTTGTGGATCAGATTCCCGGATGCGTCCCGCCTCTCCACCTCAGCCGACAACTGTTCAGCGTTCCGGATCATGGTCCTGAATTTGAGCATTTCGAACAGGCGTCCCTTCTCGCCGACGCGCGTCTGCCGGAAGATCACAGGCGCACCATCGTCGATCAACACCAGCAGTGTACAAATTATCATGAGCGGCACCCCGGGGACCAAGGCAAGGGCGGCAATAATCACGTCGAACACCCGTTTAACGATCCGCTGGTAATCGTTGATTGCAGATGCACGCAGATCGAGCATGGGGATGCCGGCAAAATCTTCGATGTCGGTGCGATACAAGGCGAGGTCGAAAAAGCCGAGGGCGATCCACACGCCGACTGGGGAATCTTCGAGGAGCGAAACAATCTCAGTCATGTTGTGAAACGCGGAGTATGGGAGCGCGATGACCACATCGGTCACGCGATGGTCGCGGATCAATTGATTAATCTGATTGACATCACCCAGGGATGTCACAGCCCCTTCGCTGATATATCCGT
Source organism: Anaerolineales bacterium (assembly GCA_035514655.1). Lineage (GTDB taxonomy): Bacteria > Chloroflexota > Anaerolineae > Anaerolineales > Villigracilaceae > Defluviilinea. The sequence goes on along the minus strand of DATKAU010000161.1, from coordinate 676 downwards.
CATCCACGAAGCCGGCAAGCGAAAGTTGATCTGACGCACTCGATTCGATTTGCTCACCTACGCGCTGCCCCAGCGGACCCGTACCGACGATCAACAAACGCCGGGTTGTCGAGTCGGAATCACGGCGCAATCGAAAATATGAACGTGCCACCACACGCCATGCCAGGCAAGCAACGAAGGTCGAGCCCACAAAGATAAGATACAGGGCGCGTGAAACGTCGCGGAAGGAAAAGTACAGGATACCCGCCGTGGAGATCGATGCGATCAGCGTCGAAAGAAACAACGCCGCCAGTTCGTCCGCCGCACGCAGAAATTTTCGTCCGTCGTAAATTGATAACGATGAAAAGATGGTGATCCACAACAGGGGGAATAACACATACAACGTTGGCGGAACCCCCACATCGGCGGGCAAATCCTTAACAAAGTCCAGTGCGTTCAACGCCGGGCGAATTCCCGCCGCGAGCCACAGGCAAAGTGCAACACTGATCCCGTCCAAGAGCATCGAAAAAATTGCAAAATTGACCGAAAACCGCCTGAGCATCGTGGATCAATCCTTGAACATGCCAAGCAGGTCGGCAACTGCAAGGACGGCGAAACGCGGGTTGTGAATCAAATATCGTTTCCACAGCCGGCGCGGTTCCGTGGCGAGCCGGAAGGTCCACTCCAGTCCAAGCCG
>DATKAU010000160.1:0-2683 GCA_035514655.1 Anaerolineales bacterium | reverse complement strand
CATGCCCTCGGGCAGGATGCCCCACAGGAACATGCCGCCCTGCGGTTTGCGCCACGTCACGCCCGCGGGGAACAACTCCTCCATCATCTCGATCATCACATCGCGGCGCTGCTTGTAGGTGGCGCGGATTACCTTCACGTGTTCGTCGAGGAATCCGCCTTTCGCCACCTCGTATGCAACATACTGGTTGAATGACGAAGTGTGCAAATCCGCGGCTTGTTTTGCCATCACCAATTTGCGGATCACTTCTGGCGGAGCGATGACCCATGCCAGCCGCAGACCCGGCGCAAGTAGTTTCGAGAACGTGCTGATATAGATCACATTGCCGCTGTAATGCACCCCGTTGGGACCGCGGAACTCACTGTCCAGTGAAACGACCGGTGGGATGTGTTCGCCCTCATAGCGCAATTGCCCATAGGGATCGTCCTCGATGATTGGTACTCCATATTTATCTGCGATCTCCACCAGTTTCTTGCGTCGCTCTAGGCTGAGGGTCGAGCCTCCCGGGTTCTGAAAATTTGGGAGGATATAGATGAACTTCGGCCCGACCCGGAGCGCCGCCTCCAGTTCGTCCACGATCATGCCGTGTTCGTCGGCGCGCACGGAGATGTACTGCGCGCCATACGCGTTCCACGCCTGCAGCGCGCCGAGGTAAGTGGGCGATTCCACCACGATGTAATCGCCGCGGTTGACAAACAGCCTGCCGATGAAATCGAGCGCCTGCTGCGAACCCGAAGTGATCAGGATGTTATCGGCGCTCACCTCCGCGCTGAACCGGGCGTTGTGACGCGCGATCATTTCGCGCAGAGGGTGGTAGCCCTCGGTGGTGCTGTATTGCAGGGACTGGGGCCCGAAATGATCGAGCACGTAATTACAGGCTTCACGAAACTCCTTGAGCGGGAAGACCTCCGGGGCAGGCAGGCCCCCGGCAAACGAGATGATATCCGGCTGTTCGGTCAGTTTCAACAGTTCACGGATGACCGAACTCCCCATTTTCTGTGTGCGGTGCGCGTAGCGGTACTCCCAGGGTGTCTGCATTCTGTCTCCATTCTGGATCGCGGATTTCAATCCGCACGATATAAGCAAATAAAAAAGCCCGGCAGGTACTTGAATACCCGTCAGGCTAGCTGACCTCTCGACGTACGGATGCCTCGAAGGAGGATTGCCAGATTTCGTATCACGGCATCCCTAATCTTACCCACTTTTCCCGCGTTCTGCAAATGACACTTGACACGTTTTCCGGTGCCCGCAGGGGGATTGTAAGGCGCGTCTCACGGTAAAATGGAAGCATGTCCCACGTGTCAAAATGGACCCCGGGCTTGCTCCCGTTTCAGCAGGGCGGACTCGACTCCCTGTGCGGACTGTACTCCATCATCAACGCCGAGCGGATCATCAACCGCTCCTCCGACGAAGAAGCCCAGCACCTGTTCAACGACCTGATCCATTTCCTCTCCCGCCGCAAGGTCCTGCCCAGACTGCTGATCGAGGGGATCATCCACACCCAGATGTTGTTGATTCTCGACAAAGTGGTGGGCAAACAACGCATCTCCAGCGTCGGGATTCCCTGGCGCGGTGTTCCCAACCCTGACCTGACCTCCTTTTGGAATTCCATGCAATCCTTCCTTGACGGCACGCCTGGACGTGCCATCATCCTCGGCTTGCAGGGCTACCACGACCACTGGACGGTGATCGAATCGATCACCGATCGTTCCATTTTCCTGTATGACTCCTCCGAGATCAAGCGCCTGCCGCGCTCACGCTGCACCACCGTCTACGCCACGTGGAAGCGAAAACACCTGCTCCTCCCTGCGCAGACGTATTTCCTCTCGAACGAGGATGATTATGAAGCATCCTTCTGAAACCATTGCCAGCTTGAAAAACGAGGAGTACTGCTACCTCACCACCACCGGCCGCGTCACCGGCAAACATCATGAAATTGAGATCTGGTTCGCGGTCAACGACGGCACGCTTTATCTCATGTCCGGCGGCATGGACCGATCGGACTGGGTGAAAAATTTGATTAAGGATCCCACGGTCACGGTGAGGATTGCGAAGCAAGCTTTCAAAGCCATTGCACGCATCGTGAAAGACAATAACGAAGAAGCGATGGCGCGCACCATGCTTGCTGACAAATATAACGAACGCGAATCCGACGGCTCACTCAGCGATTGGGCACAGACGGCGCTGGTGGTGGGGTTTGATGTGAAATAGACATTTGCTTTACTGAAAATAAAAAATCGGGGTGTAAATGCCCGACTTTTTCGTTGCCACTGTTCGATGAATTTCCGATTAAATTATTTTGACTTCCGCATTGCCAAAACAATCTGCCCAATCCCCAGAATGGCTGTAAATAAAAAGATGGCGAAGAAGATCCACGCACCCAAATCGTATTGGATCTGACGGTCAGCTGGCACAGTGGCATTCGTCCACAAGATGCCGAGGATCGGTAGAATGCCGCCTGCGATTAAGTTCAAGCCGAAGGTGAGATGTTCGGAAGCGGAGCCTCGCCGTCTCGATAGGATCCACGCACCGACCGCAGGTGTGACGAACGCGGAGGCGTAGATGCGGGCGTGGAAAGCGTCCACATCCCAGGGCCAGAAGGCGGTCAACAGCTCAGGTGTGACGAAGAGTCCCAGACCGTAGAGTCCGCTGAGGAGAGAGAAAGCCGTCAGGACGCCGCGCC